>JAVWYC010000013.1:0-18603 GCA_036661755.1 Mucinivorans sp.
ACTGCTCTTGAAAACTTCGTTTTTCTTAACTGCTCTCTTGGACACTGCGTTTTTCTGAACCGACGCTAACGTGACATAAGCATAAGCATAACCCATACACACACAAAAAAATAGAGGAAAGACCCTACGTCCAACCTCTATTTGTTGAGCTACCCGGATTCGAACCAGGAAAGGCAGTACCAAAAACTGCTGTGTTACCATTACACCATAGCTCAATATCTTATTACCCTCACCCTTACCACCCTCTCGTCACGCCCCCTCGTCTCACTCACCACGCGACAAAAGTAGTAATTTTTTTTTATTTACGAAACTTTCTACAATAAATCTTTTCCAATATCATGCCTAAAATACATTTTTTCGTAATTAATACACCCAATCGCCTTGTAAGAACGCGCCGCAGCTGCCCTTATTGAACTCGATAACGAAGTGACTGACAACACCCTACCGCCAGAAGTAAGCACCTGCCCATCGGCGAGCTTGGTCCCTCCATGAAAAACCATACTTCCCTGAACTTTTTCTAGACCGGTGATAGGAAAACCCTTGGCGAACGACCCCGGATAACCCCCCGAAGTGCAAACCACCGTAACTGCCGTCTTGACCGATATGCTGAGTTTCTTGCTACACAATGTGTTGTTGACAATGCCGTCGAAAAGATCGATAATATCACTCTCTATGCGCGGAAAAACTACCTGCGATTCGGGATCGCCCATTCGCACGTTGTATTCAATCACAAAAGGATCTCCGTCGCAATTGATCAGACCAATAAAAACAAAACCCTTGTAATCTAATTCGTCTTGCTTGATCCCTTTTATTGTCGGCTCCACCACCCGGCGAACTACTCGGCGCATAAACTCTTCGTCCACAAAAGGCACCGGCGAAACAGCCCCCATGCCACCCGTGTTTAGGCCTGTGTCTTGATCGCCAATGCGTTTGTAGTCCTTGGCCACGGGCAGGATCTTGTAGCTCTGGCCATCGGTCACCACAAAAACCGAACATTCGATACCGGAAAGGAACTCCTCCACGACGACCTTGGTGGAAGCTTCGCCAAATTTTTTGGCAAAGATCATCTCTTTTAGTTCGCGTTTAGCTTGATCCAAGTCGTCGATAATGAGCACGCCCTTACCCCCGGCAAGCCCATCGGCCTTCAAGACGTAGGGGCCGGCAAGCTCGGAGAGGAAAGCCTCGCCCGCGGCCATAGTTTGCGCGGTCACGGTCAGCGAACGCGCCGTTGGCACACCATGACGCATCATGAAATCTTTGGCAAAATCTTTACTTCCTTCTAATTGCGCCGCCTTTTGTGATGGGCCGAGCACTTGCACATGGCGTACTTGGTCGTCGGTCAAGAAAAAATCACGAATCCCACGCACCAGTGGCTCTTCGGGCCCCACAACTACCAAGTTTATGAAGTTGGTGAGCACAAAATGTTTGAGCATAGCAAAGTCGAGCGGATCAATATCGACATTAGTGCCCAGCAATGCAGTCCCCGCGTTGCCGGGAGCGATGTAGAGACGCCCTAGAAATGAGCTGCGCACGATAGAAGTAGCCATGGCCGATTCGCGTCCGCCGCTGCCCAAAAGCAGAATATTTGTCGATTGAGGTAGTTTCATCTATGATTTTATTGGAAGTACAAAGATAATGATTAATTTTGCTTCGACGAAATAACAATTTAATTTTATATAAAAAATGAAAAAAATTCTCATTGCCATCCTCTCTCTGTCTATGCTTTGCCCAATGGGTGCAAGGGCTGACGAGGGTATGTGGCTATTGCCTTTTATTAAGAATCTCAATTTGAGCGACATGCAAAAGGCGGGCTTTAAGCTATCGGCCGAAGATATATATAGTATCAATGAGAGCGCATTGAAGGACGCGATCGTCATTTTTGGTGGTGGTTGCACGGGTGAGGTGATTTCGCCTTCGGGTCTGTTGATCACTAACCACCACTGCGGTTACGGCTCGATCCAGAGCCACTCATCGTTGGAGCACGACTACCTAAAAAACGGTTTTTGGGCAGCCAACAACACACAAGAGATACCAACGCCCGGTTTGGGTGTGGTTTTTATTCGTTCGATTCGCGATGTGACCACCGATGTTTTGCGTGGGGTGACTTCTGCTATGGACGACAAGGCGCGCCAAGCCCAGATAGACAAAAATATCAAAAAACTAGAAGCACCATACACCAAACCGGCCGATAACAAAAACATGACGGTCAATATCCAGAGCATGTTTGGGGGCAACCAATATTTGCTATTCGAGCAAGAGCGTTTTGGCGACGTGCGTTTGGTTGGTACGCCGCCCAGTTCGATCGGCAAATTCGGAGGCGAAACCGACAACTGGATGTGGCCTCGCCATACGGGTGACTTTTCGATGTTTCGCATCTATGCCGCCCAAGGCAAGTACGCCACCAAGGATTACGACCCAAAGAACGAGCCTTATCAAGCTCCACAACACTTGAAAGTATCGCTCGCCGGGGTGGCGGATGGTGATTATTCGATGATTATCGGATTCCCGGGGCGCACGAATCGTTATATGACCAGTTGGGAGATCGACCAAGTGCTATCGCAAGACAACCCAATACGTATATATATACGTGGGCAGAAACAAGAGCTGATGTGGGCCGATATGCTCGCCTCGGACGATGTGCGGATCAAATACGCCAACAAATACGCCGGTTCGTGCAATTATTGGAAAAACTCGATCGGCATGAGTCGCGGTTTGCAAAAGCTAAATGTCAAGGCGCAAAAAGAGGCCGAGCAACAAGCTTTCGCTCAGTGGGTTAATGCCGACGCAGATCGTGTGGCCAAATATGGATCGGCGTTAACTTCGATCGAAAAAGCGGTTGCCGGACGTATGCCGCTCGAAAAACAGATCCAGATCAACCGTGAGATTTTCAACTCTGTTGAATTTATCCCTTTTGCCACACGCGTGGCCGAGGCTATGGAGGGTAACAAGAAAGACACCAAGGCCCTGAGTGAAGAGTTGCGCAAAATTGCGGCCGACCATTTCAAAAACTATAACGCCTCAACGGATCGCAAGGTGAGCGAGCGTCTGCTTGAAATATACGCTCAATACGTTCCCGAAAACGAGCAAGTGGCATTTTTCGCTGCCGTGCGTCCGAACGTCAAGGCGTGGGTAGAGAGTGTGTTCTGCCGCTCGATTTTCACCGATACGTCTCGTTTTGCCGCTTTTGTTGCCGCTCCGTCGGCCGAGGTTTTGGCGGCCGACGTCGCCAGTGGGGCGAGTGCCGGTGTCAAACATGCCAACGAGCAGCTATCTAAGGCCGTGCAGTCGTGGCGTGATATGTTTGCTCGTGGTCAGCGGCTCTATTTGGCCGGATTGTTAGAAATGAACCAAGGCAACCAAGGTAAGGCTATGTATCCGGACGCGAACTTCACAATGCGCCTCACCTATGGCAATGTGTTGCCCTATCGTCCAAGCGACGGGGTGATATATGATTACTACACCACCCTAGACGGAGTGATGGCTAAGGAGGATTCCACGAATGCCGAATTTGTGGTTCCGGCGCGATTGAAAGAGCTGTGGCAGGCCAAAGATTTTGGCCCTTACGCCGTCAACGGCACTGTGCCTGTGGCTTTTTTGTCGAACAACGACATTACGGGAGGCAATTCGGGGTCGCCGATAATGAATGCCAAGGGCGAACTTTTGGGCTTGGCTTTTGATGGCAACTGGGAGGCTATGAGTGGCGATATTGCCTTTGAACCAAACTTGCAACGTTGCATATCGGTTGATATTCGTTACGTGTTGTTTTTGATCGACAAATTCGCCGGCGCCAAACATTTGGTAGACGAAATGACGATTGCTCAGTAATAAATTTTTTTTAGATGTTATTAGAAGAACTCGAAAAATTAGTGCCCACAGAGATAGGCACAATCGAAAATTATAGGGACGACAATGGCGAGATTCGCCTTACGCTAGCTCTTTGTCGGCCTGTGGAGGCTTCGGCGCGATCGGTCAAGCGTGCCTTGGAGGCTGTGATCGAAGAGAAAACGGGGATCACACCATTTATCATCGTCAAAGAGCCGGCCGCCAAAGCGGCAAAGGCTAAGGCAGAGCGTGCGGCAGGCTTGCGTCATGTGGCGCGCGTGGTGGCTGTCGCCTCGGGTAAGGGCGGCGTGGGCAAGAGTACCGTGGCCGCTAATTTGGCACGTTCGATGGCCGCGCGCGGCATGAAGGTCGGCCTGTTGGACGCCGATATATATGGCCCCTCGCAACCCGCTTTATTTCACCGCGAAGGCTACCAGCCGGTGGCGGCCGACGATGAGGGCAAAATGATAGTGCCCGCATTGACCGACGAGGGGATCGCCCTGATGTCGATCGGCTTTTTTATCAAAGCCGACGACGCGCTGGTGTGGCGTGGGCCGATGGCTACCAATGCTTTGCGGCAATTGATCCATCAAACGGCATGGGGCGAGCTCGATATGTTGGTGGTGGATCTGCCACCCGGAACGGGCGATGTGCACCTGACTGTGGTTGGCGAACTGAAAGTCGATAACGCGATCATTGTCACCACGCCTTCGCCTCTGGCCTTGGCCGATGCGCTGCGTGGAATCAAGATGTTTCGCGCCGAAAATATCAACGTGCCAATCGCCGGCGTGGTGAGCAACATGGCCTATTTTGAGACTTCGGATCTGCCGGGCAAACGTTATTACGTCTTTGGCGAGCCGACCGCCTTGCAACAAATGGCCGCGGCTGAGGGGATAGAAGTTTTGGCCGAAATTCCGCTTGGAGATAATTCACCCACCCATTTCGACGTTATCAACTTATAGACTGTCGATTAAATGTAATTTTAAGAATAGCAAATGCAACAATCACGCAAACCAACTTTGGCCGATCGTGCGCGCCGTCCGCGTCGCGAGCAACGTGCCTTTAAGATTTTTTGGACTATTGTCATCGCGCCCTTTGCCCTGATGCTATTGATGGTACTTTTGGCCATTTGTGGTGCGTTTGGTTCGTTGCCCAGTTTCGAGGAGCTGGAAAATCCGCGATCGAACATTGCCACCGAGATCATATCTTCCGACGGAGAATCGCTGGGAGGCTACTATGTAGAAAATCGTTCGTACACCGACTATGCCGACCTTTCGCCATCGCTGGTGGCGGCTCTGGTGGCTACCGAAGATGCGCGTTTCTATTCTCATTCGGGGATCGACTTTTTTGGTTTGACGCGCGTGGCATTCAAAACAGTGCTCCTCTTCCAAGGCGACCAAGGAGGAGGATCTACCATATCGCAACAGTTGGCCAAAAACCTCTTCCCGCGCGACACCGCCTCGCGAAGCGCCATTGGTCGCGCTTTTCGACTCGTGACCTCGAAATTCAAAGAGTGGGTCACGGCCACTAAACTCGAATACAACTACACCAAAGAAGAGATCATAGCCATGTATCTCAACACGGTGGCCTATGGCTCGAACGCTTATGGCATCAAGTCGGCCGCACGTACTTTTTTCGACAAAGCGCCATCGGAGCTCACCGTGCCCGAGGCGGCTCTTTTGGTGGGGGTGGTCAACGCGCCATCGCGCTACTCGCCCGTCAATAACCCCGATCGAGCCATCGGGCGACGCAACACCGTGCTCGCACGTATGGAAAATGCAGGCTTCATCGAAGAAGACAAAGCCAAACAATACAAAGCAACACCAATCGAATTAGACTATCACCCAATAAGTCACAACGAAGGCGTGGCCACCTATTTTCGCGAAATGATGCGACTCTATATGACGGCCACAAAGCCCGAACGTAGTGCGTATAGCAGCGATTGGAACTATGCGGCCGATATGAAACGATGGAACGATGATCCGCTATACGGCTGGTGTTCAAAAAATCAAAAGGCCAACGGATCGCCCTATAATCTATATAAAGATGGTCTGAAAATCTATACAACGGTCAACTCCAAAATGCAACGCTATGCCGAAGATGCACTGAGTGAACAGATGAGCCAAGAGATTCAACCGGCATTCGATCGTCAACGCAAAAACTACGGCAAAGTATTCTATAATATCGACAAAAAACAAGAGGAGAACATCATGACGTCGGCCATTCTCAATTCGGAACGTGGACGCGTGATGAAAAAAGATGGCGCCACGCGCGAACAGATTTTCAAAGCCTTTGCCCAGCCCACCAAGATGCGCGTCTTTACATACAAAGGCGATCGCGACACAACGCTCACCCCAAGGGACTCGATCCTACACGCCAAAGCAATCATGCGAGCCTCTTTTATGGCGATGGACCCCACGACGGGCTACGTGCTGGCCTATGTTGGCGGGCCTTCGTTCCGCACATTCAAATACGACATGGTGCGCCAAGGTCGACGCCAAGTAGGATCGACCGTCAAACCATTTATCTATACCTTTGCCTTCGATTATTTGGGCTACAACCCTTGTACGTTGGTGCCCAATTTACCGGTGTCGATCGAAAATGCGGGCGACGCGTGGAGCCCCAAGGAGTCCGGCAAGGTCGAATATGATGGCGTGATGCACCCTTTGCGCTGGGGGCTGGCCAATTCGAGGAATAATTATTCGGCTTGGATTATGAAGCAATCCTCGCCGGCGGCGGTGGTGGATCTGATCCACAAGATGGGCGTTACGGCCTATATCGACCCCGTCTACTCGGTGGCCGCGGGTACGCCCGAAGTGTCGCTCTACGAAATGGTGGGCGCTTTCTCTACTTTTGCCAATCGAGGAGTGCACACCGAGCCGTTTTTTGTGGTGCGTATCGAAGATCGTCAGGGCAATATACTCAGTTCATTTTCGCCATCGACCTCCGATGCCATTAGCGAAAAAACAGCCTACACTATGCTCTCGATGTTGCAGAGCAACATTTCGGCAGGTACGGGCGGCCGTTTGCGCTATCAATTCAACATTATGGGCGAAGTAGGAGGCAAAACAGGTACCACCAACAACAATGCCGACGCGTGGTTTATCGGTGTTGCTCCGCGTGTGGCGGCAGGCGCTTGGGTGGGGGGCGAGGAGCCAACGACGCACCTGGTTTCGCGAGGCGAGGGCTCGGTGGCGGCTTTGCCTATCGTGGGGCGCTTTTTGACCAAAGTCTATCGCGATAAGTCGCTCGGAGTGAGCATGGACGATAAATTCATGCAACCCATTGGTGGCGTGTCTATTGATTGCGACCAAGGGGTCAATGGCCAGAACACCTCATTGACCGAGGGAGGTAATCCGGTGACTAACAATTCGCAGGACGAGTTTTTTGATTAACATTTTGCCGCCACACGGCAAATCCAAAGATACAATAATCTAAAAAAAAATATTATCATGAAGAAACTTATTCTCTTGTGTTGCGCACTTTGTCTATTTGCGCAATCGGTTGCACAAATAAAAGGTGTGCAAAATGTTGTATTGATTGGCGCCGATGGTTTTGGTGCTTTTATGTTGCGCGACCATGCCGACAAGTTGCCCAATTTATCGGCAATGATGGAGCAAGGAAGTTCGTCGTTAGAAATGCGCAGCGTATTGCCCTCGTCGAGCGCAGTCAATTGGGCTTCTATTCTTATGGGGGCAGGCCCCGAGCTACACGGCTACACCACTTGGGGAAGCAAAACGCCGGATTTGCCTAGCCGCGTGACTACCAATCGCGGAACGTTCCCTTGCGTGATGAACTTGACCCGCACAAAATATCCAAAGAGCGAGATCGGGGTGTTCTATGGTTGGGACGGAATCGGCTATCTCTTTGATACTGTGGCGGTTAACGTCAATCGATTTTCGCCAAACGACGAGCAGACATGCCTTATGGCTTGTGATTATTTGGCAGCCAAGAAGCCTAAGCTTGCTTTCTTCTATTTGGCAGAGCCCGATCACACCGGCCATTCGATTGGTTGGGGCACGCCCGAATACATTGCAATGTGCCAAAAGATAGACAGTTATGTCGGTAGAATAGTTGAGGGAGTTCGTCAGGCGGGTATGGCCAAAAACACGATCATAATCTTCATTGCCGACCATGGTGGATTGAAGCGCGATCATGGCGGAAAGACGATGCAAGAGATGCAGGTGCCATACATCGTGGTTGGCCCCGGGGTGGCGGTCGGCCATACGATCACAGAGAGTTTAATGGTGTATGACAATGCGGCTATTATTGCCCACATTTTGGGGCTCGACGTGCCTCAGGTGTGGACGGGGCGTGTTGCTCATTCGATTTTCGCTAAGTAGGAGGGAGTATTATATTACCGCGAGGTCAGTTTTTGCTCAGGCACAGAATATATTTTGAGCCAAAGGCTTGATATTGTTTAATATTTTGTCGAAATTTGTCTCGATGTTGTGCCTTTGAGGGGGCGTTTATCTGTCCACTTGATGTGGTTAAAATGTTAATTACCAACTAATTACACAATATCTTTACGGAAAATAATCGCGCTAATTTAATTCTGCCAACGGGTATAGATATGGCCATAATACACGATATTGCACTGACACTCATGCCCGGAATAGGGCCAAAACACACGATAGAACTACTTTCGATTTTTGGTTCGTCAGAGGCAATTCTCTCTGCGTCCGTCGATTCGCTGCGCGCGGCGGGGATCGCCCAATCAATTGTGAGTAGCATCGCCGCGGGCGCCGATTTTGCACGGGCTCAATACATAGAGCAAATTTGTAGCCACAAAGGGATCCGCATTTTGGTGCGTGGCACCACGGATTACCCGCAATTGTTGGCCGAATGCCCCGATGCGCCACACATTTTATATGTACACGGCGCGCTGGATTTCAATCAAGGCCATTGGCTCGCCATTGTCGGCACACGCAAGGCCACCGTTGCCGGAGCCAATTATGTGAACGAAATAGTGCACTCGATAGCTTCTGCTTTTAGTGATGTGGTGATTGTTAGCGGCTTGGCCTTTGGCATAGACAAGGCCGCACACTTGGCAGCGATCGAAAACAATCTGCCCACGGTGGCCGTTATGGCGGGTTGGGTGGAGGATATTGTTCCGCCATCGCATCACTACATTGCGCGACGCATACTGAGCGCCTCGGGCGCCATAGTGTCCGACATGCCGCCGGGCACGGTGATCAAAGGAGGTAATTTTTTGAGCCGCAACCGTATCATTGCAGGCCTTTCGCACGCCACAATTGTGGCCGAATCGGGGGTCAAGGGTGGTTCGTTGGTCACGGCCGACATTGCTAATTCATACAATCGTCCTGTTTTTGCGGTTCCGGGTCGATCGGAAGACGAAAATTTTGCAGGCACCAATGCGCTGATCAAAAATTCAAAAGCGATACTCTATCAAGATCCTAGCGACATAGCGTGCGAGATGAGCTGGCCGCGACTCAACGTGGCGCTGGCGAGCAAAAATCCCGCTATCGTAGGCTCGCTCACAGGACTGATGCTCACCCTTTTCACAGCCATGCCCGACACCGAACCCGTCACGCTAGAAGAGATGGCCGCCAAGTGCAATATCGAGCTCCACACAACAAGCTCGATCCTTATGGCGCTCGAAATGCGAGGCTTTATCAAATCACTCCAAGGACGCTTATACCAAAAAGCAAAGTACTAATGGTGTTAACAACAGCATATTTCCCCTCCCTGCGGTGGATCGAAGCCCAAAGAGAGGGAGCGACGATCGAAGCTCACGAAAATTACCAGAAACAAAGCTCCCGCAATCGATGCCGCATAATGACCGCCGGCGGGGTGCAGTGCCTCACCGTGCCCGTGGTGCACGGGGCGGGACGCAAGGTCGCAATCCAAGATACTCGCATCGATTGGGTGATGCCATGGCAACGCACACATGCGCGCGCGGTGATGGCTGCCTATCGCTCGGCGCCCTATTGGGAACATTTCCAAGATGCAATTATGCCACTTTTTGACCTTCACGAGACCTTTCTGCTCGACCTAAACACCCGGATCACAACGCGATTGCTCGAAATATTAAAACTAAACTCTTCGATCTCTTTCACCACAAAATTTGAAGCCGTAGCCCAAGAACCGCCGCCAATAATCAGCGTGCCCTATTATCAAGTTTTTGCCGACCGATACCCCTTTGCCGAAAACTTGTCGGTGGTGGACGCTATTTTTTGTGAAGGGAGGCTACCCAGCGAGGAATGATGAGCGCACCGATCACCAAATAAGGGTAGTAGGTCACCGTGCGCCAAAGCAATGCAATGACAGGCGTGAGCGAACTTTGAGCGCCAACGATCACATCGCCCAAGAAGTTTTGAAAGATATATTCGGCAAAACCTGCGCCGCCGGGAGTGGGCGAAATGATCATCGGAACCCACATTGCCAGTTGACGTGCAAAGACCAAAATATGATCCTCCACGCTCACAAAGGCTAAGAAAATAGCGTTGGCCACCAAAAAACGCGACACCCACGACATGGCCGTAGCCGAAAAAGCCTTCAACCAAAAATGCCACGGATAGTGCTTGATCTGGCGAGCCGAAAGATTCAAATCAGACGAAGCCTTGATGGCCCCCTTGCGCCAACGACGCAAAAATGGCAAAGAAAACAGACCAATAATAATACGCCCCAAACCCTTGGGGTTGAAAAACAGACCATAACTAAGACCGGCCGCAAGCGAAAATTTAACCACATAACCAGCCACAATGACAGGCATCAAAGTCGAAGCCCCGGGGAAACTAAATAGACGATCGAAACCGACAGCCATCACCACGATCGGAAAAACTAGGGCAAAGAAAAATTCATCAAAAAAAGCAGTCAGCATCACCATTGTTGCCGATTTGCCCACCGAAAGCCCCTCCTTGTGGACAAAAACCACCGCCACCGACGTGCCGCCAATGGTGGTCGGGGTGACAGCCGAGGTGAACTCCCAGAGCATAATCACGCGGAAAGCCTGCGCCCAAGTGAGCTCACCACGCGCAAAAAGGCGTATGCGAATCATATAACCCACATCGCGCCCAGCCATAAAAACAAAGGCGAGCAAAATGTAGAGAAATGTTTTGAGCGTGAAATTGAGCGCATAAAAAACTTCGGGCTTAACCTCGGTGTAGATCAAATAGGCCGCAAAACCGAGCCCAAGGACAACAGGAATAGCGATTTTCCACCACGAAACATTCAAATTTTTAGCCATAAAACTCCTTTAATTGTGCAGCAAGATAGTCAAAAAATACGAGATTTAATCTTTTCACGCCAATATTCGGCTGTGGGGATTGCGCCTTACGCTTTGTTGGAGGCCGACAAGGAGCGTTTAGATCGTTGGACGGCGGCTGGGATGAA
Source organism: Mucinivorans sp. (assembly GCA_036661755.1). Lineage (GTDB taxonomy): Bacteria > Bacteroidota > Bacteroidia > Bacteroidales > Rikenellaceae > Mucinivorans. The sequence continues at coordinate 11,179 of JAVWYC010000013.1, forward strand.
TGCCAATCTGGATTATTTGGAGCGCAATGTGCGGCACGATCCGCGCACTGTTTTGCCGGGTTGCCTCTCGGTGGTGGTTATTCTTTTTGCGCCTCAGCGGGAGCGCTACCATTCGCCCATTAGGCGTGAGTTGAAGCGCTTGTTGAAGGCCATACAAGAGATAGCGCCGGAGGTTTCAGGTCGAGGGGTGGTAGACACGGCTCCGATTTTCGAGAAGTCGTGGGGGGTTCGAGCCGGTTTGGGTTCGTTGGGTTTGAATACCTTGCTCATCAATCCCGAGTTGGGTACGAATTTCAACATTGGTATTTTGTTGCTCGATGTGGAGTTGCCCTATCAGGTGCCTTTTGCGGAGTCGTTGTGTCCGCCGGGTTGTCGAGCGTGTCTTGATGCGTGTCCGGGTGGGGCTTTGCTTGGTGATGGGACTTTGGAGTGCGGGAAGTGTTTGTCGTATATAAGACAGCATACGCCGGGTGGAGGGTATGGTTGTTTGGTGTGTCAGCGAGTGTGTGTGCGTAATATGGTGTGACGGCCGCTGGTTTTTTGCGCGCGAGCTGCGCGAGCTGCGTGTCTCGCAAATCGCTCTATCTTTTTTAGTTTGCTCTTTTCTAGCTCTATTTCTTTTCTAGCTTTTTAGTTTGCTCTATCCCGGGGGTCTGGGGGTACACAAACCCCCGGGATAGAGCAAACTAAAAAGATAGAAAAGAAATAGAGCCAAAATAGTACAAACTAAAAAGCTAGTACCACCCAAAAAACAGCCCGAAAAGACAAACAAAAAGACGACGACTACTCGTAGGAGTCAAGATCGATCACCTCACTAACATACCACCCCTCCAAGGCGTCCATAACCGCCTCGATGTGCTCGGTCGCCTCGTCTACGCTCTTGCCGGCAAACCACTGCTCGTCAAAACAATCGGCCACCACAATATAGTCTTGATCGCCATTGTTGTGTTCGATAAAACGAAAGAAGCGAGGCGTTTGCTCGCCCGTTGGAATTTCGTCTACCACCTCAAAAATCATGCGCGGATCACCCGTGTAGAGTATATACTCCGAATCGGGATATTCAAAACTAGTGCAACTGGTGAAAGTGGGCAAATTGCCACGTCCCGAAGTAAGCGATTCGATTAATTTTTTCATTATTTTATTCCTTTTTTTATTGTTTATATCACCCCGGAAAGTCGACTTTGTAGAAATTTTATTTGTCGAGCCGCGCGATTAGCTTTTCCAGACTGGCCTCCCAATCGGGGATCACAGCATCGAAAGTAGTGCTAAAAAGATGTTTGCTCATCACGGACGAGGCCGGACGGCGAGCGGCTGTTGGGTATTCGGCCGTTGTGAGGTGTTTGACCGTGCACTGCAAACCGCTAAAATCCATGATCTGCTGCGCAAAATCGGCCCAACACGTCGTTCCTTCGTTGCTGAAATGATAGAGGCCATAGACCTGAGCGCCGGTGTCGGCCTTGACGATGGCAATCATAATGGCCAGAGCCAAATCGTCGGCCAAGGTGGGTGAGCCCCATTGGTCGGCCACCACGCCAACCTCGGAACGTTTGGCGCCCAAATCACGCATAGTACCCACAAAATTATGGCCATAGGCGCTGTATAACCAGCTGGTACGCAAGATGATAGTTCGGTTGTTCTCTTTTTGTGCAATCTGTTCGCCCTCTAATTTTGTGACCCCATAGACCGACTGCGGATTGGTGGGCATATCTTCGGTCAGCGGCGCCATCGAGGAGCCATCGAAGACATAATCGGTAGAAATTTGGACAAAACCAGCCCCCACATTAGCCGCAGCATGGGCCAAGATGCCAACGGCCGTAGCGTTAAGCAGGCGCGCTTTTTCGGGCTCGGCCTCCGCTTTGTCTACCGCTGTGTAGGCGGCCGCATTGACCACCCACTGTGGTTTTTGGGCAGTCAGAAATGCTTGAACGGCCTGAGCGTCTGTAATATTGAGCTCCGCCAGATCGGTGAAAACAAATTCATAATCGGCAAAGGTGTGTGCCTTGTCTATATCGCGCAAACAATTACCCAACTGACCATTGGCTCCTGTGACTACTATTTTATTCATTACTTTGCGTTATACATTTGGGCGTAATATTTTTCATATTCGCCACTCGTTATATTATTTACCCATTGCTCGTTGTCTAAGTACCATTTGATGGTTAGTTCGATGCCCTCTTCAAATTGCAGGCTCGGCGACCAGCCCAGTTCGTTTTTGAGCTTTGTCGAGTCGATAGCGTAGCGCAGGTCGTGCCCCGCGCGATCGGCAATATGAGTGATCAAGTCCAGCGAAGTTCCCGGAGCATTGCCCAAAATGCGGTCGGCGGTGCTAATCATCACATGAATAAGGTCGATATTGCGCCATTCGTTGAATCCGCCAATGTTGTAGGTCTCGCCCAGGCGTGCATGGTGGAAAATGGTGTCAATTGCCCGCGCATGATCTACCACATAGAGCCAATCGCGTACGTTATTGCCCTGTCCATAAACGGGGAGTGGTTTGCGGTGACGTATATTGTTGAGGAACAGCGGGATAAGCTTTTCGGGGAATTGATTAGGCCCATAATTGTTGGAGCAATTGCTAATCACGGTTGGCATTTTGTAGGTGTTGTGGAAGGCGCGCACAAAATGGTCGCTCGACGCTTTGCTGGCCGAGTATGGCGATTGCGGATCGTAGGAGGTTGTTTCGACAAAAAACTCGTTGTCGTGGCTCAACGAACCGTATACTTCGTCGGTCGAGACGTGGTAGAAGAGTTTGCCCTGCATGTTGTCTTTCCACGCTTCTTTGGCCGCTTGCAGCAGGCTCAATGTGCCCATGACGTTGGTTTGCGCAAAGGTGAAAGGGTCGACGATCGAGCGATCGACATGACTTTCGGCCGCCAAGTGGATCACGCCATCTATCTGTTCGTCGGCAAATACTTGACACATTTTTTGGTGATCGCAAATATCGGCTTTAATAAATTTGTAGTTGGGCAGCGACTCCACATCGCGCAAATTTTCGAGATTACCCGCATAGGTCAACTTGTCGAGGTTGACGATCTTGTAGTCAGGGTGAGCGTTACAAAAAAGACGCACCACATGCGAACCGATGAAACCAGCGCCACCGGTGATAAGTATGTTCTTCATAAGTCTATTGTTTTCAAATGATTTTACTATAAAAATTCGCCTGCCCCCGCGTGGCTCCGTTTTGTCTATGGAAGCCAAGGGGTTTATGGCCGGCGACGGAACTCCCGCGCCTATCACAATACTGCCAAAATTACTGCCAAACTTTTGTCCAATCGAGCTCGCCCATCAAGGGTTGCGCGAGATCTTTGGGCGAAAGGTTGAGCGTCGAAGGGTCGATCCCCCAACGTTCAAACTGCCAATCGATACCAATGGCGCTATCGTCCCATCGCACTCCGCCATCACCCGCCGCGCAGTAGTAGTCGGTACACTTATAAAGAAATTCGGTGCCATCTTCGATTGTCAGAAAGCCGTGCGCAAAGCGCTTAGGCACAAAGAATTGACGTTTATTTTCGGCCGTAAGCAACACCGATTCATAGTGCCCAAAGGTGGGGCTTTCGGGCCTTAGGTCGAGCGCCACATCGAGCACCGCTCCGCGCACCACGCGAATGAGTTTGCCTTGGGTGTGGCTGCTCTGGAAATGCAGGCCACGCAAAACACCGCGGCTCGACGAACTATGGTTGTCCTGCACAAAACGAGCATCGATGCCCAAGTCCACAAAATCACGCTCGGCATAAGTCTCCATAAAAAAACCTCTGGCATCGCCAAAAACAGTCGGCTCAACAATAACCAAACCCTCGATCGAAGTTTCAGTGACTTTGAATTTATTCATTTTTATACTTATTGTTATTCAAACGGTCAATCAAATATTGCCCATACTCATTTTTGATCATCGGGGTGGCCACTTGGCGCAATTTTTCGTCAGAGATCCACCCTTTTTTGTGCGCAATGGCCTCCAAACAGGCCACCTTGAGCCCTTGACGTTTCTCGATCACCTCGATATAGGTCGACGCTTCGCTCAGCGAGTCGTGTGTGCCGGTGTCTAGCCATGCAAAACCACGCCCAAGCATCTGCACTCGGAGCTCTTGGTCTTTGAGGAACCATTCGTTGACCGTGGTGATCTCATACTCGCCACGCGCCGAAGGCTCGATACGCTGCGCCACATCGACCACCTTGTTGGGATAGAAATAGAGCCCCACAACAGCGTAATTGGATTTGGGCTTCGATGGTTTTTCTTCTATCGAACGCGCGATGCCGTTTTGGTCAAATTCCACCACACCATAACGCTCAGGGTCCGACACCCAATAGCCAAAAACGGTTGCCTTTTGCTCCTCTTGCGCCGCGCGAACGCTCTCACGCAACATAGCCGAAAAACCGTTGCCAAAAAATATATTATCGCCCAAAACCAAGCACACACTATCGGTGCCGATAAATTCACGACCCAAAGTGAAAGCCTGCGCCAAACCATCGGGCGAGGGCTGCTCTTTGTATTGAAATGTCACTCCGTAGTCGCTCCCATCGCCCAGCAAACGACGAAAACCGGGCAGATCGGTCGGCGTGCTGATGATCAAAATCTCACGTATGCCGGCCAGCATAAGAACCGAAATTGGATAATAGATCATCGGCTTGTCATAGATCGGCAAAAGTTGTTTGCTCACCCCTTTGGTGATTGGATAGAGGCGCGTTCCGCTGCCACCAGCTAATACTATTCCTTTCATCGCTTTTTTATTTGAAGACAAAGATAATAAAAAAATACAAAAGGAGCTTCCCGGAAAATTCAATTCACGGAAGCCCGCCCCCTTATACTACGATTCTCTGTTTAATGTTTGTCGAACGGACTATATACTCCGGACGCGCTTTGCTCTGCACAAAGATCTTACCAATATAGAGCCCCACCAAACCCAAAATCAACAACTGCACCCCGCCCAAAAAAACAACCGTCAAAATCAACGAAGCCCAACCCGCCATGGCATGACCCGTGCAAAGGGCCCAAATCACATAGGGCAAATACAAAAGTGACGCCACGGCCAACAAAGAACCTACCCACAAGGCCAAGTGCAGCGGCCGCTCAGAAAATGAGGTTATGCCCCTTAGCGCCAAATTCAGCATCTGCCTAAACTGGTATTTGCTCTCGCCCGAAAAACGCACGTCGGGCACATAATCGAGTGCCTTCTGCTTGAAACCCACCCACTTGACCAAACCACGCAAAAACGGATCCGCCTCGCCCAACGAATTGATAACATCAACCACTTGGCGATCGAGCAACCTAAAATCGGCCGCCCCTCGGTCAACTTTCACCTGAGAAATAGAACCGAAAATACCATAAAAAGCGTCGGAAGAGGTGCGCTTGAACCATCCCAAACGTTTGTCCGGCGCGCGAAGAGTATACACCACTTGATAGCCATCAGCCCAAGCCTCGATCAACGATGGCACAAAACGCGGCGGATGCTGCATGTCGGCGTCCATCGTGATCACCGCCTGCCCCGCAGCCATACGCATGCCGGCACGAAGCGCCGACTGATGACCGAAATTACGCGAAAATTCAACGAAAAATACATTCTCGTGAATCGAGGCTAACTCCTTGACACACAACAAAGTGTCGTCCGTCGAACCATCGTCCACAAAAATCACCTCCCACCGATAGGCCAAGCGCGCAAATTCCGCTGCCAAAGCATCGTAGAGCACCTCTACATTCCGAGCCTCGTTATAGGCAGGTACAACAATCGAAATTAATTTTTCTTCCATATGTTTTTATTATCAAAACATAAACTCCTTGCCTCCACCAAGAGAGCAACATACCAAAAAGCTACATTCCACAAGGGCAGATGCGTCGGACAACGTCGGGCTGCCAAATTATGCGATCAACAGAAAAACACCCGCACCAGCCAAATAACCGATCAAAGCAATGAGCGAAAAACGCTTTAAGTAATACATAAACGAGATCTTTTCCATCCCCATCACCGTCACCCCGGTGGCCGAACCGATGATGAGCAATGAACCGCCCGTGACGGCGCAATAGGCCAAGAAAGTCCAAAACTCGGAATTCATGGCATAAACCCCTATTTCGCTCACCGGATACATGCCTTGTGTGGCGGCCACCAGAGCCACGTTATCCACAAAAGCACTCATCAAACCAATCACAAAACTAATGCCGAGCGGATCGGAGATCGAAGATTCAAAAAACGCCCCGACAACATTCAACTGACCCGACACTTTGAGCGCCGCCACGCTGAGCAACACACCAAGGAAGAACATAATCGTGCTCATATCTATGCGCGAAAGGATATTGCCCACACGCAATTTGTTTTCTTCGGGCATTGTCTCGTTACGTCCATACATCAAGTCGGTATAGATCCACATAAAGGCCATACCCAACATCACGCGCATAAATGGCGGCAGGTTGCTCCAATTTTGAAACACAGGGACTAGGATCATTGTCGAAACTCCCAGCACAAGGATCACAATGCGTGATCGCTTTGAAATTTCGGGCAGATTAGCATTTTCTATTCTTATCGGCACATCGCCCTCCAAGTGATCGCCCTTTGTGAAAGTTCTAGAAATGATAAGCATCGGAATGACCATCGAAACAAAGGCAGGCAAGAGCAAGTGGCTCACTTGGTGTAGCGGGGTGAGGTTTCCGCCTGTCCACAGCAAGATCGTTGTCACATCACCAACGGGCGAAAATGCTCCCCCGGCGTTGGCTGCAATGATCACCATCGAGGCGTATATCCAACGCTCTTTTTGTGTAGGAATAAATTTCCGGAGCAGGGCGATCATTATCACGCCCGTTGCGATATTGTCCAAAAAAGCCGAGAGCAAGAAGGTGAGTATGCTGATTTGATAGAGTAGGTATCTTTTATTTGTAGTTTTTATGCGATCGGATATGATGCGGAAGCCGCCATGCACATCGACCAGCTCCACAATCACAAGGGCTCCCATGACAAAGAAGAGCGTTTCGCTCACGTCGCCCAGTTGCTCGACGAAGCCATTTTCGCCATACACGTCCACTCCGCCCAGCGAGGCGATCACCCAAAGCGTGACGCTCATTACCAATGCGACGGCCGATTTGTTGACGCCAATTTTGTCTTCCATGGCGATCAGTACTATGCCGGCAAGGAAAACGGATATCATGAGTAGAAACATAGGCTTCGGGGGGTGTTTTTTTGTATTTGTTATACTTCGGTATACAAATATACGTAATTTTTCTATATTTTTGTGTTTATCTTTTTAGTTTGTACTATTCTATCTTTATTTCTTTTATATCTTTTTAGTTTGTACTATCTTTTTAGTCCTATCTTGGCTCTATTTCTTTTCTATCTTTTTAGTTTGTACTATTCTAGCTTTGTTTCTTTTCTATTCTTTTAGTTTGTACTATCTTTTAGTTCTATCTTGGCTCTATTTCTTTTCTAGCTTTTTAGTTTGTTCTAT
>JAVWYC010000014.1:0-17748 GCA_036661755.1 Mucinivorans sp.
GGCGCCGTGTAGAATCGTGACTTTTGAAAAAGTCACCCAAAACTTTTCTTGAAAAACTTCGTTTTTCTTAACTGGTTCTTGAAAGCTTCGTTTTTCTTAACCGATTCTAGCTTGGCAAAGCACAAGCACGCGCCCCAAACCCGCAGCCACCAATGACATTTGATTGTAGTAAACAACTGAATTGAAACTCATCAAAACAAAACCAACAAACGCACAAAAAAACCCTGCAAGCTAATCTAGCCCACAAGGTCTTATCTCTTAACTCCATCTTCGCTAAATCAAATCCGATCAAATCAAATTCAATGCTTAACAAAAATGATGCGCTAAAACTCCTAATTCCATTCGAGAATCTTCATGAAATCATACTCCTCCGGATTGTCTACATACTTGGCAGCACCCTTATAATCCTGTGGAGTAATGTAATGCATATTACTACGCACAATAAGCTGGAACTTATCAGAAGCAATATCCACCAAACGAGGCTTGATCTTACCGTTTTCGTCGGCTACCGAATCCATAAACAATGGCTCGATCGCACCTTCATTGGTAACAGTCACCATGCAACCCGTATTACCCTGAGTGTACAATTCATAAACACCTAAGCCCAAACGTGTTGCATACGACATATCATACGCAATCGGACGGCAACAACGAAGCTCATAACCCATCTCGTTAGGACGACTTTTTACCTTGATCCGCAAGTTCTGCAAACGCTCCTGAACCAACATATTGAAGATGTGAGCCTTCGACACATTACCCAATTCAGGGTGATTGTGCTCGTCGTAGGTGAAGTTTACACCCGTGCCAATAATATCTTCGTCGCTCATAAAGTGGAAAACACCCTCCGAAATAATAGCTACACCATAAGGAATACCCATCAAACGACGTTTAACCATCGAAGAGATCACCAGACGTGCAATTTTGTCAAATGACAGCTCTGTTTTGGTGAACATTTCTGGAATGATGATCATCGGATAGTGGCAAGCCGAGCCGATGCCAAAGGCCAAGTGACCAGCCTCGCGCCCCATGGCCGACACCACAAACCAGTTGCCCGACGTACGAGCATCTTCATAGAGAGTAGTTGCCAATTTAACACCCTCTTCTTTGGCCGAATTGTAGCCGAAAGTTGGCGTACCACCCGGCAAAGGTAGGTCGTTGTCGATTGTTTTTGGTACGTGAATGGTTTTGATGTCGATCTTCTTGTCGCGCAACCATTTACCCAGACGATTGGCTGTCGAGGCGGTATCGTCACCACCAATGGTAACCAAACATTTGACGTTATACTTTTCAAAAAAGTCACTGCGAAACTCTTTGTCTGTTGGTTTATATCGACTCATCACCAAAGCCGAACCACCACGAGAGTAGATATTATCGGCAAAGTCAAAATCGAGATATACAAAATCGGCTTCATCGGCAAAAAGGCTACGATAGCCTCCGTTAAGGCCGATTACTTGAAAACCGTTTTGCGAAAATACTTTCGTAACGGCCGAGATCACGGTGTTGATTCCAGGTGCAGGACCACCTGCACACAAAATTGCAACTGATTGTTTCATAATTTGAATTAATAAATAAAGATAATACTATTTTATAACGTCTTTGGCATAGATAGCCGTAACATCTTGCACTTCTTTGTAAGGGACTGTTGCTCCAATTTGGTTAACGACCCTAGTTGGTAATTCGACCTGTTGGCCCTTGGCCCAAGTCGCCACTATGTCGAGCACTTCTTTCATATAGCCAATCACATTGCGATTGATCGACATTGTTTGACGCCCCGCCATGATGTTTTGTAGCGCTTCTTGGTCGCAATTCATCCCGGTGATGATTGGGAATTTGCCAATGGTTGAGTTGTGATCTCGCAAAGCATTGATCACGCCTTTTGCTTGAGCGTCGTTGCTAACCAGCACAGCGTCTGGCATGGTGTTGTTGGGATAAAAGGCAGACAACACAGATTTCATAGAGCGGCAGGCATCATCGCTACTCCAACTGTCGGCCTTAGTTTTTGCATAATCCACCTGTCCGCTAGGGCAGATCCATTTTTCCATCTTGATATTGTCGACCACTAATTCGCTCGCAGCGTCGAAAAGCACTGAGGCGTTATTGTCGTATTTTGGGCCGGATATCATCTCGACCTTAGACCCACGAGGCAACGCTTCTAAGGCTTTGTATTGCAAAGCGCCAATGGCTTTATAGGAAGCACTAACCAGAGCGTCGATTCGCAATGCGTTTTGTTGCAAACGATCGAAAGCCAATATCTTACCACCACCCGACACATATTCTTCCAGAGCGCTTGCTATCTCGTTGGAGTAGGCGTCGACCGTACAAAAGATCATGAATTGCACCTTATGATCTTTCATATAACGAATTTGTTCGGCTTGTGTTTTGGCGTCATTTTCGGGCGCAAGGCCGTAATATGTTGCAAAGTTCAACGTTTGCAGATATTGCATTAGATAGCTGTGTTCGTCTTTCCAGTGAGTGTTGCTTTCGTCCGAAGGGAAGACAACAGCCACGCTCCCGACAGGAGGTTCCGGTGCTTTGTTTGGGAAGCAGGCAGTGAGTGAAAAACTAAGTGCCACAAGGGCAAGAATAGAAAATATGATCTTTTTCATAGAGTGATTTTTTATAAACAAGCCTTACCGAGGCTTCTCTAATCGACAAAGATACAAATTTTTCTATCTTTTTACTCAAAAAAATAAACAAAAAAATCATCACCCACCAAAGGGAGCCCCTAGGGATCAAATTCTCTGAGGCGAACTTTTATCCAAGGGCCGGAGCTTACTTGAAGTAAGTGAGGCGTTTAAGCTCCGAAGTCGAACGAAGAAAAAACAATTTTTGGGAATCACACAATAATATAATCGTTTTTGACTTGGATATATGATAAAAACTTTTTAACTTGCGCATACGATTGCGTAAGTTATCAATCGATGGATGGTCTCTGAAAAAATCAAATTTTCAGTGGCGGACTTCGGGTCTTAAAATTGGAGCTTACTCGGTGTAAGTGAGGATTTTAAGAGCCAAAGTCGAGCTAAGAGAAAACGATTACTAGGAGTCACCGGATAAAATTCAAAAAAAAAATAATTTATCATGCAAAAACATCTTTTACTGTTTCTTTTCTTGGCTTTGGCGGCAAATCCGTCGATGAGCCAAAATCAAAATGTCAACAAAGTCGACAATCCACAAATGTTATCGCACGGCGAACGACGTTTAATTCAGCTGCCAATGGTGGACGATTTGATGCCTCTTAAATGTGATTTTCACCTACATACCGTCTATTCTGACGGTGCGGTTTGGCCGACAATTCGTGTGGACGAGGCATGGCGCGACGGACTAGACGCGATCGCCATTACCGACCATATCGAATATCGACCAAAGGCTAAATATACGGTTGGAGATCTCAATACATCATATAATATTGCTCGGGAAGCGGTCGGGGATAAAGATTTGCTGCTTGTCAAGGGAACCGAAATTACGCGTGGCAAACCCGACGGAGGGCACGTGAATGCTCTTTTCATTACCGATGCTAACAAGTTGGAAGACAAGGATATGCAGGTACAAATAGATCGTGCAGTTGCTCAAAACGCCTATCTGATATGGAACCACCCGGGCTGGGCGATCGACACGTGCAAGATGTTTAAGCCAAACGAAAAATGGATCAAGGAGGGAAAAATCCAAGCGGTGGAGGTCTTCAACGAGCAAGAGTACTACCCTCGTGTGAGCACTTGGGTGCGTGATTTGGGGTTGGCTCCAATGGCTTGTTCCGACGCGCATGCTCCGATACAAATGATTTACAATCAAGGTATTAGTCGTCCGATAACGATAGTTTTCGCCAAGGATAAGACTTTGCCTGCTTTGCGTGAGGCCCTAGATGCTCGCCGCACGGTGGCTTGGTTCAACAACCAGATGGTTGGTTCGGCCACTTGGCTTGAAAAGTTATTCCGGGCTTGTGTTTCGATCGATAAAGCAAACAAGGCCTATCAATTGACCAACGCAAGTGATGTGATTTTTTGCATTCTTGTCAATGGTCGTTCGGTGATTTTGCCTGCGCGTACAACGATTATTGTCGGTTTGTCGAAGGAGCAAAAGATCGAAGATCCGCTTTCGATCGAGATCAGCAATTTGCACACGAGCGAGAACACAAATTTACAGATCACGATCTAAGTCGAGGATAAAGAAAAAAGTTGTAGCATTTGATACATTCATCGGGTTAATAAGTTGAGATAAAAAAGCTTCAAAATTTGATGTAAAGAAAAATGGTGTGAATTATCGATTCACACCATTTTTAATTTATTGATTTATAGTTCGTTGCATCGCGTCGGGCGGTGCACCACTTTTTGGGTGGAGCCTATAACTCGAAGCTCAGTAGTTCGGATAGTGCTAGGTGCAAATCGCGTTCGGTTATCAAATCTTGATCGATGAGCGAATAATTCAACGAAAGTTCCACCAAATAGTCGAGCAAAGATATTTCACCGGTCGACAAAGCTTTTTTCAACAGATCGACGTTTGTCAACTTTGAATATGTGTTGTGGAAATGGCGATCTATCTTCTCGAGCGCCGCCGCACGCTCATAAAGAGTACGCAATTGCTCATAGAAGATCATCTTCTGATCTTGCGCCGAACTCCGGGCGGCACGCAAGGAAGCCTTGGCCGCCTTCACATTATTTTTGTTGCCCCACATTGGGATCGACATTCCGGCTATAAAGCCTTGAAACTGTTCGCCCGCGATCACCGCCTCGCTACGGTAGCCAAACGTAAATTGAGGCAACCCTTGCGCATTGCTCAGCTTGACTTGCCTTTCGCTTTTGGCTATTTGTTGCGCCAAGTATTGCAGGACAGGGCTTTTTTGTGCCGTGCTTTCAAACCACTCGTCGAACGACGACATGGCGCTCAACGAAGAGTTGTCTTGGTATGTGGAATCGGTGAAGACGATAGCCTGCCCGCCGTTGAGTTGCTGCAAAAGATTGAGAGCCGAAGTGCGCTGGCTCGTTATATCTTGCAACTGCCCATTAATGGCGAGTAAGCTTTTTTGTGCCTTATTGTTTTCGAGTGCCGTGGCGTTGCCTTGCGCCAAGCTTTTCCGGTAACTTTCGGCCAATTGCGCCGCATCTTTGGCGCGCAGCGTGAGCTCGTCTTCCAGAGCATTAAGGTAGATCAACTCGATACAGCATCGGTGTGCCGAGAGCAAAATTTCGCGTCGTGTGGCACGATATTCTGTCTTGGAGATCGACTCTTCGAGGGTGGCTATTTTCTTTTTTTGAACATAGACCGAAGGGAAATCCAGACCTTGTTTGACACTGAAATCGAAGCGATTGCCGGGCGTCGAGGGCGAGCCCCACAGATAGCCAAATTCGACTTCCGGATTTTGGAGCGATATGCCCGACAAGGCGGTCAAACTTTGTGCCTGTTGTTGATCGGCTGCCGCTTTGAGGGTGTAATTATTGGCTTCCACTTGGACTAGTACGGCCTCTATCGAACTTGCGTCTTGGGCCACCATGGGGAGAATCAGCATTAGGCCGACGAGTGTGAATATTGCTTTTTTCATCGTTTTTTATCGATCAAAGTGTACATAATTGGGATAACAAAGGCATTGAGCAGAGTGGAGCTAAGCAGCCCGCCCAAGATCACAACGGCCATCGGACTTTGAATTTCGCTGCCCGATGTTGCCCCGCCAAGGGCAAGCGGCAACAGAGCCAGAGCCGAGGTGAGGGCGGTCATCAAGATAGGGTTCAAACGATCGATCGAGCCTAGACGTACGATTTCCAGCACCGAATGGTTGCCCGTCGCTCGCAGGTCGTTGTATCGCGAAATGAGCAACATACCGTTACGCACCGTGATACCAAAGAGCGAAATAAAGCCAATGATAGACGGGATCGAGAGCACTCCATCGGTGAAATATATTGTAAAAATCCCACCAATAATGGCTAGCGGCAAATTGAGCAAGATAACCAGCGTCTCTTTGGTGTTCTTAAATTCGCCATAGAGGAGCATAAATATCACCAGAATGGCAAAGATCGATGCGATGGTGAGCGTGCGCGAGGCCGATTGTTGGCTCTCGAATTGCCCGCCATACTCCACATGGTAGCCTTCGGGCAGGGTGACGGATTTATCTACTGCGTGTTGAATATCTTTCACCACGCTGGCCAAATCGCGATCTTGAATACCCACCGAGACAACGATTTTACGCGATCCATTTTCGCGGCTCACCGAATTTGGGCCCATGGTGGAGCTTACCGTTGCAATTTCGCCCAGCGAGACCACCCCGCGTGGGGTGTCGATCATCATTTCGCGGATCTGGTCTATCGAGGCGCGTGTAGCGGGGTCGGCTTTGAGGGTTACGTCAAAGCGTTTGTTGCCCTGCATCACCATCGAGACTACTTTGCCCGAAAGCATAACGTCCACCATGCGTCCAAATTGCGGCATAGTCACCCCGTATTTGGCCATCAATTCGGCTCGTGGAGTGATTGTCAGTTCGGGGCGTTCCACTTGTTGTTCGACCGTGGCCGAGGCTACCCCTTCGATTTTTTCGATCGCATGGCCGATTGCCACCCCCGTAGAGTGAAGCGTGGTGAGGTTTTCGCCAAAAATTTTGATAGCCACATTGGCCTTTGTACCCGAAAGCATAGCATCGATACGGTGCGAAATTGGCTGTCCGATTTCTATGTTAGCTCCTGCTATGACTTTCATTTTTTCGCGTATTTGGGTCGACAGCTCTTCTTTGGTACGCCCGGTGAGCACAAAGGGCGCTTCGATTTCCGAAGTATTGACCCCAAGGGCATGTTCGTCCAGCTCGGCGCGGCCTGTTTTGCGAGCCACGGTTTGAATTTCGGGGATCGAGAGCAAAATTTCTTCCGCCGTACGTCCTATTTTGTCGGATTCGGCTAGCGAAATACCGGGCATTGTCGATACGTTGATTGTGAAGGAGCCCTCGTTGAAGGGTGGCAAAAAGTTACTCCCCAGTGTGAAAAACATCGCCACGGCCGCCAGCAAAGCTAGCCCGGTGGCCGACAGGACGATTTTCTTGTTGAGCAAAGCCCAATCGAGCGCTCGACGATACCATTTTTTCAAAATTCGTGCCACAAATGGTTCGCGATCTATCGAACGGCTAAGCATCTTGTCTCCGCCGAGCAAATAACTACACAAAACAGGAGTCAAGGTAAGCGCCACAATGGTCGATGCAAAGAGCGCCACAATGAAGGCTACCCCAAGGGGAACAAGCATGCGACCTTCGATGCCCGACAAGAAAAAGAGCGGCACAAAGCTCGCCACAATAATGATTGTCGAGTTGAGAATCGGCATGCGCACTTCGCGACTAGCCTCAAAAACCACTCGTATCGTGTTCTGGCGTTTATCTTTGGGCAATTTGTAGTTGGCCGTTAGTCGTTTGAGTACATTGTCTACGTCCACAATAGCATCGTCCACCAAAGAACCGATGGCGATCGCCATCCCACCGAGGCTCATCGTGTTGATTGTCAGCCCCATCACTTTGAGTGCCAAGATCGACACCAAAAGCGAAAGCGGAATGGTGACAAGCGAGATCAGAGTTGTGCGTACGTTCATCAAAAAGAGGAACAAAATAAGCACCACAAAGATACCACCCTCGATCAAGGCTCGTGAAATATTGTTGATCGAGGTCTCGATAAAGCGCGATTGGCGAAAAATATCGGTCGACAGATGCACCCCCTTGGGGAGAGTTTTTTGCAGATCTAAAAGTGTACGGTCGATCTCCTTGGTCAGTTGTATGGTGTTGGCTCCGGTTTGCTTGCTCACGGTGATCAGCACGCCTGCCTTGCCGCGCTCGGACGCCGTGCCAAGGCGCGGAGTTTTGGCACCAATGGCCACGCGCGCCACTTGATTGAGCAGGATCGGTTGATCGCCAACCGTTTTCACAACCGCCGAACCAATAACATCAGGATCGGTCGAGGCAGCCATACCGCGAATAATATATTCATTGCCATACTCTTCCACCACGCCGCCCGAACTGTTTTCGTTCATCGTTTGGCTAGCGGCCAGTATTTCGTCGAGCGTCACGCCATGGTGACGCATGGCGGCCGGATCCATCATTATTTGGTACTCTTTGACCTCGCCCCCAATCACCGACACACTGGCCACACCCCCCAGGGCGATTAGTCGCGGACGTATTGTCCAATCGGCTGTTTCTCTGAGCTCGGTGAGCGGCAAACTGTCTGAGCTAAGGCCGATGATCATCAATTCGCCCAGGATCGACCCTTGTGGGCCTAGCGTTGGCCGCCCCACACTCTCGGGCAACGTACCTTCGATTGTGGCTAACTTTTCGGACACTATCTGTCGCGCACGATAAATGTCGGTTCCCCAATCAAATTCCACCCAGACAACCGAAAAACCACTGGTAGACGACGAACGCACGCGGCGCACATCGACCGCACCATTGACGGCCGTTTCGACCGGGAAAGTCACTATACGCTCCACCTCTGTTGGAGCCAAGCCCTTGGCCTCGGTCATTATCACCACCGTTGGCGCGTTCAGATCGGGCAATATATCCACCTCCATATTGGAGGCCGTATAGGCGCCACCAAGCAAAAGTAGAGCTGCGGCAATGAGCACCGCTAGCCGATTGGCTAGCGAAAATTGTATTATCTTGTTTAACATTGTCTTTTCTATGCTTAGTGATTGTGTCCGTCGGGGATTGCGGTGCCTGCGGCTGCCATTTTAACTTGGAAAGCTCCTTGGCTAACCACTTGCTCGCCAGCCATCAGCCCACTTAAAACCTCGCGACGTGTGCCGTCCGAAGCGCCAAGGGTGACTTCGCGTTTCTCGAAACACTCTTCGTCTAGGCGGATCATGAGAAAGAAATGCCCCTCTTGCTCCAAAATCGCACTTTCGGGCACCGCCAAAACTTCGCTTCTCGGCGCGCCAATCAAATAGAGGTCGATCAACGAGCCGGGCAATAATTCGCCGCGGTTGTCGACCTCGAAATCAACGGTCAAAAACGAAGAACCGTTGGTCAAAGCGCTGCTCGAGGCTACCTTGCGCCCGTTCATCTGGTCGGTCGAATATACCTTTTGGCTGTGCCATGGGCGGAAATTAGCCTTGGTGATGGCGCCCAATTTCGAGAAATTACTGGCCGCCACATCGGCGCGTAAGGTTAGGCGCTGATTCTTGGCCACAACTCCCAAGGGAGTGCCCGTTGTGACATAGGCACCGCTGGTGACGTCGATCGAGGTGATGTAACCCGAAATGGGGGCGCTGACGGTTATCCCGCCCTTAGAAACGCTCTCTTTTTGAGCCTGGTATGCGATCTTAGCTGTGCGATAGTTCAACTCGGCCGTTTCCAGATCGCGCTCCGACACGATTTTGTCGGCTGCCAACGTTTTGGCTCTCTCGTATGCCTTTTCGGCGGCTAGGTAGTTGATTTTTACTCGTGCGGCCGGTTCGCCATCGGGTAACTTGTCGGCCGAAATGGTAAACAGTGCGCGCCCTTGGCTCACCTTGCTGCCCAAGTTGAGCGGGCCAACAAAGGAGACAATCCCGGTGGTGGTGGCTGCGATGATCGATTGATCGTTCGATGAAGGCAAAATGCGACCGCCGGCGCGGATCACATCATTAAAAGGTGCTTTTTCGATCGTTTGAGATTCGATACCAAAAGTTTCGAGCTGCTTTGGGCTCAAAACAATTTCTTGGCTCGGGGCAGCCTCGTGTCCGGCCTCGCCTTGTTTGTGCTCGCTCTCTGTGTTGGCTTCTCCACCGCAACTAACAAGTAGCGCGGCAGCAATGATGATATAGTATTTCATTGATTTGCATGGTTTTAGTGTTTTTCGATAATTGGTTTACAGCAAAAATCATGCAACGGGAGGCGCGCGTAGCGGCGCATCGAGAATAGAAAATGATGGCGCATCAACAAAGGGCGCAATGGCGAATGTATATGGATGTGCTTGTACAAGTATCTGAAAATCAGATACTTGTACACAAGCCAAGAGCACGGGCAAATGAATTACGGGCAAGAGATCATTATCCCCCTCGGCGCACAGCAAACATTTGTTGCCATGTGCATGCGAATGAGTTTCAAGGGCAATGGGCGAGGCGGCATTTTTTTCGATCGGACAATCCGACGAATCATGTTGCCCCGGGTGGGAACTTGGATTTAGCGAAAACGAAAAACATACCTCATTGTCGGCGTGGTGATGGTGCGGCAATGTGCTGCCCATCAAAATAGTTGTGGCAGTGAGCAGGGCAAGGAAGATATGTAGCGCTCGACGAATCATAACGATTCAATAAATAGGATTATTTTCGGTATAAAAAGTATAAAACCAATGGCGGCTGCGCTTGTTGAGGCGATCAACACCCCCGCCGCGGCAAGGTCTTTGCTGCGCCCAATCATTTCGTTGCGCTCGCCACACGAGTAATCACACAGTGTTTCGATGGAGGTGTTGAGCGCTTCGGCCGAAAAAACAATGCCAATGGCCACGATAATAAGTGCCCATTCGATGGCCGAAAAATCAAAAAAACAAGCGCCAAAAATAACTGTCGCGCTGGCCGCACAGTGGATCCAAGCATTAGGCTCGCTATGGAAAAGCGCCCTTACACCTTGGAAAGCGTAGCGAAAACTACGTAGTCTGGATTTTGGCCCTAGTGTGTGAATATCCATAAAGCTTAGAATTTAATGCTAACCCCTGCGCCTAGTTGCTCGCCGTTATAGAAAGGCATAACCATGGCCGAAACATCGGTGGCGCTAGATTTTTTAAGTTTCCCGGTCGACGAGGCGAAAAACCAACGCTGCATGGCCGGATATATCCAATATGCGATCTTGGTGCTCAAAATCCCAACACCGGCCCCCGCTATCACGTCCGACAACCAATGACGATTGTTGTAGATGCGCATCGCACCAACGGCCGAAGCAAAAATATAGCCCCCAATACCAATCCAAGGCGATTTGTGGCGATACTCCTGAAAAAGAAGCTCCGCCCCCACAAAAGCCATGGCCGTGTGACCCGAAGGAAATGAGTTGTAGGCCGAACCATCGGGGCGCAAAACACCCGTCAGCTCCTTCACCACATGCACCGTGCCAAACATCACCAGAGTGGCCGTGGCCGCAATGATCGACAGGTCGCGATAGTTGTGTCGCCCGCGCAAACCGCAGAGATTGAGCCCATAGACTGCCGCTAGGGGCAAAAATTGGGCGTAATCGTCGATTCGGAATTGACGGAAATTGTCGCGATCGAAAGCCGTCTTCACAACATCGTCCACCCCTTGACCCCAAGTGGTGAAAGAGAGAGTGGCGCCAAGGGCGATCAAAGCCACAGGGGCGATGATTTGAGTGGCGCGAAAAGAGTGAAATCCTCGCGTAGAGCAACTATCGCCGCATGGAGCCACCCGCGATAGGGTTTGCCCTTGGAGCCGCAGGTTGAGCACCAACAGTAGTGCTACCGTTAAGATGATTATTGTCAAAGTTTTATGATCCATTAAAATTGAGCTATTCTTGTTGGGCAAAGGTAATAAAAAAAAGGAGACGAGCCAAGCTCGTCCCCCTTACACTTTAATTATTTATAAGATATTGCCCTAGAAATCGAATTTTCTGCAACAAACTTTGGCCGCAAAGCCGGAACTTACTCCAAAGCGAGCCAAGGGTTTACGATCAGAAGTTCAACGCCGAAAAAACAATTTCCCTCGGAAAATCACTTATAGTTGTTCTACCGATAACACAGTGATTGTCCAAACACTTTGCGAACCATTGGCTGCTTTGACTTGATAGGTGTTAGCCTTAGTCCAATCGCCAGGTACTCCCAGCACGGCCGAGCCATTGAGTGGTGTTACGCGCGCGGCGGTCGACACCCAAAGGATACCCGACAGATTAGATTTGCTGACTTTCGCTTTTTCTTCGGCTGTGAACGATCCACTTGCCTTTGGCACTTGCACTCGGCAAGTGACGGTGAGAGCCTCTTTGTCGATTTTTTTGTCGACAGTTTTCAACTCTACATATTCCACCACGTGTTCGCCATCAACCCATTCATTGGGGCCATAATAGCGATAGTCGAAGCGAATATCGGTTATTCTCGACTCGTCGTATGTTGGCAGGTCTTCTAGATTGGCCTTCAGACACGAGCTCATCGTGGTAAGGGCGACGCATGCCATTACTACATATTTGAATATTTTCATATTTCTTTTCATTTTTTAATTTTATGAATTAAGCAATTAATCAATCGAGCCTTTGCTTATTCCGGCCAACCTGGATTTTGTTTACCAAGTTTAGGGTTTTTGATCAATTCGTTCTTTGGAATTGGGAGCAAGTAGCGTTTGTCTTTCGAGAATTTAGGGTGGTCTACATTACCACGCCATACGGTGTTGATGGTAAATTCGGTGCAATCTTCCGAGAGTTGAACCGAAGATGGTTTTTCGAGCAACACTTGAACCTCGTCACCCGCTGCCAAGCCATTGTTTGCATCGCCACCGTGTTTACCCCAACGAAGCGACGACCAATACAAGTCGTTCTCGTAATAGAGCTCCACGCGACGCTCGATCTTATAATCGCGCCATGCGTCAGATGAATTGCTAGCCAACGAAGCCGGCAACTTGCCGTGAGTGGTGCGTGTGCGGTTGAATGTAGCCACAGCATCGGCAAAACTATAAGTGTCGCCCATGCCGGCGAGCCACAATTGCGCTTCCGCTTTGTCGAGCAGCACGCGACCCAGACGGAAGATCACCCAGTGGTAGGCCGATTTATTGCCACCTAGCAAAACGCCGTTCTCCACATTGTTGTAGAGTTGTTTGCGTGAATAGTAGTTGGTGATCGACGTATGGTGACCGAAAATAGTGGCCGAACGATCTGACGATACTGCGTTCCAGTTGCCGTAATTACGTGTTGTGATGTGTTCGCCATAGACCATGCAGTTGTCGTGAATGATCGACTCTTCAAAACGAGCATCGCGATTTTTGTACATCAAATCCGAAATACTTTCGCCATTTTTAGATTTACCGGACATAAGCGGAGTGCCACCTTTCCACATCGAAGGCACCCACTCTTGGCTTTGGGTTGGTGTTGCGTCCAAGGCCACAGCTTCGGTAAATTGCGAAGTTTCATTCCATTTTTTGGCCAGACCGTCTTTTTGGTCAACCACCAAATAGTTGTCCACCAAGTTTTGAGTAGGATAGATACGTCCCCAGCCTTCAAATTTGTTGTCCACAACAAAACGAGGGGTGCGAGGATCTTTCATGTTGTCGTTCTTGATATTGGCTATCATGCGGATCATATCAGTTTCGGTGAAGTCTGTGTTGACTTGGTTGCGATAGATGGCAAAGATGATCTCTTGATTGTTGCTTTGGTTGCGTTCATTGAACAGCCCACCATAGTCCGACACAAGAGAGTAGTTGCTCTCCACAACTTCGGCCGCTGCGATTACTTTTTTGAGCAGTGCCGCACGTTTTGTCAAATCGGTCTGATAGGCAGCCGCTTGCAAACAAACTTGCGAGAGCAAGGCTTGCGCAGCATAGGTGTTCAATTGACCTTGTTTGATGGCCGCTCCCTTAGGCAAGTTAGGCGTTGCCGCTTCGATTTCGGCAATAATCTTGTCGTAGGTCACCTCGACCGACGGTGTGAGTACATAATCGGTCAGCGCGTTATTCATTGTGTCTTTTGGAGTGAGCACTTTGTCGACCCACACCACACGACCCAAGGCACGAGCTTGGCGGAAATAGAACATCGCACGCAGCAAACGTCCCTGAGCCACTAACTCGTTGGCTTCTCTATCGTTAAGCGTTTTGCCACGATATTTTTCGGCCAATTCGCAAATGAGATTTATCTTACGAGCGCGACCGTAGTCACCAAAGAAACCAAAGTTGTTTTTTTCGTCAAAATCTTCTTGTCCAAACCAATAGTTATCGTTATACCATTGTTCGCCAGAAGCGGCCATGTTGCCCGAACGGATCTCCCAATTGGCTACGTTCCACATAACCCATTGATCTTGGATTACACTGCGATAGACATCGTACACGTATGAGTAGGCCGAAGCCGAGCTACCCCATACGGCGCTTTCTTCATACGTCTCCTTGGGCGAGGTGTTCATCACGTCGCATGAGGCCAAGGCTAAAGGCATGGCCAGGAGCGTCAATATTGCTATTTTTATATTTTTCATTGATATTATCATTTAATTGTTCCTAGAAACCAAGGCTTACGTTGAGTGAGAATGTACGAACGGCTGGATACAGCGTCGTACCTAGACTTTCAGGATCATAACCATATTTTTGAGCCTCTGAAATAGTGAACAGGTTTTGTCCGCTGAGCGATATTTGCAGTTTGCTGAGCCAAGTTGTGTTGCGAAGCAATGTGTGCTTGAAGTCGTAGCCCACTTGCAACGTTTTCAGACGTACATAACCGGCATTGATCAACCAAAAATCCGAAGTGGTGTAGTTGAGCCCGTTGTTGCTCAGCGCCGCACCTTGTGGACGAGGATATTTTGCATCGCGATTAGTAGGAGTCCAGTAATCCAATTGACGAGTGTAGGTCAATGGATTCTGCATATTGTTACCATTGTATTCGGCACCAACATAGTAGCTACGATCGCTAGCCCCTTGGAACAAAATATTCAAGAAGACACCCTTGTAGCCAAAATTACCATAGATACCATAGTTTATGGCCGGCATTGTCGAGCTACCGATACGCTCTTGGTCTTCGCCGTCAATCTTACCATCACCATTTATATCGGCGTATTTAAGGTCACCCGACACAATGTTGTTCGACGAAATTCGACGAGCCGAATTGTAAATGTCTTGCGAATTGTTGTAGTAACCCAAACACTTGTAACCGAAGGTGTAGTAGTTGTCCGATTGTTGTGTTTTACGTTTGTAAGGGTTCTTTATGTCGGTCATGTTTTCAGACCAGTTGCGAGATACCAATTGGTCGAAATAGGTGAAGTTCATACCCACATCATAGGTGAATCCTCCGCCCGTTTCGTCGCGCCAAGCCAAGTTGAAGTCCACACCTTCACGACGGTGTTCACCGTTGGAACGCACCGTTGGCAAATTGATGCCCAGAGGGTCAGTGTAAGCGGTTGCCGATGGCGAGGCTAGGTAACCCGACGTTGTCATATAATAGTATTCGATGCTACCTTTCAAGCGGCTACCCAATGACTCGAAGTCCAAACCGAAGTTCCAAGTATCACGCGAGTACCACGAAATATCAGGGCTAGGCAATGCACCCTCCCAAAAACGAGGAGTATTCGATCCATCGACCACCCAACCGTTCGTTGCCTCGTAGCCCCAAGAGCTCAAATAGGCGTAACGAATCGGGTTGCCGTTGCCGTCCAATGGGCCTAACAAACCTGTCTGACCATATGAAGCACGCAATTTAAGGAAGTTGAAGATATTCTTTTCGCGCACAACATCAAAGAATTTTTCACCGGAAATATTCCAAGCCAACGAAGCCGAGAAGAATGTTCCCCAACGTTTGTCGGCCGGGAATTGGTCGTTACCGTCGTGACGGATAGTACCCTCGACAACATAACGGTTGTCGTAGTCGTATTTCACACGACCAACGATACCGGCGCGGCCATTTTCACTTTCGCCGCTACCATTTTGCAGCCCTTCTATCGGGCCTGCACCGATTTGGTCGATTGGAATTTTGTAGCCCTCGCGGAACGCCCACAGACCGTCCGAATAGCCATAGTAAGACTCATAACCGGCCGACACAGAGAGCGAATGCTTTTGAGCAAAGGTGCGGTTGTAGTCTACGAAATATTGCATCGTATAGTCCCAACTCATGTTCATCGATTTTTCGAGTGAAGTGTTGGTTGGAGGAGCCGGTGTGCCGTCTTGGTTGTATGATGGCGCGTTGCGATTCCAGCGTTTATTTTGCGAGAACATGGCCGAGTAGTTACCCGTGGCGCGAATATCAAGTCCTTTGACCCAAGGCAACGACCAAACCAAGTCTAATTGACCACGCAAACGCGTATTGGTGCGACGATGATAACCGCCATCGGGCGACATACCGAGCATTGGGTTGTCCGAAATCGTAGATATTGTACCATCTTTATTGAATGGCAATTGGTCTGATTTCTTGTCTTGTATGCCCATAAACATACCACCGTAGTAACCATCGATACCGCCGCTGACGCGGTTGAGCGGAGCAACAGTTTTTTCGATATAACCTTCGATCGAAGGAGTTACCCTAAGGCCAATGGCTTTGATGAGCGAACTTTCTTGAAAACGGAAGTTATAGCGTTGTTGGTTGTTGGTGTTTTCTTTGAAGATAGTCCCAATATCCAAAATACCTAGCGACAGGTAGTAATTGTTCTTTTCGTCACCACCTTGGAGCGATAAGTTGTGCTTTTGTTGAGGAGCCACCTTGCGCAGTGCCTCGGCTTGCCAGTTCACGTTAGGGTATTTCCAAGGATCGGAATTGGTGCGTAGGGCTTCGATCACCTCGGGGCTCCACACATCGCTTGCGCCTGTTTGCTTGCTATACATTTTGGCAAGGTCGTTGTCGAAAGTGTAGCGTTGCAAGGTGCTGGCTTTGTCTTCGAGCAAAATAGGAGAGGTCAACATAAATTCGCCCGAATAGCTAAACGTGGCGCGACCCTTACCTTTTTTGGTTGTGACAACGATAATACCGTCACCGGCACGCGAACCGTAAACGGCTGTTGCGGCGGCGTCTTTCAAGATTGAGAAAGTTTCGATATCTTCGGGATTGATGAGCAAAAAGTCTGAATACGACGAAATGACACCATTGATAACCGCTAGCGGAGTTTTACCACCACGGATCGAAATCGAACCATTATTGTTGATCCCACCACCGTTTTGGGTGACAATCAAACCCGAAGCACGACCAGCCAAACCTTGGGCGATCGAAGTGACGGGCAAATTTTGGATCGATGAAGCGTTGATTGTTGTGACAGACGAAGTGATTTTGCGTTCCGATGTTGTACCGTAACCAACCACAATCACTTTGTCGATGCCGATTGCTTCTTCTTCGAGTTTCACATTAATAGTGTTCGCTTGGCCAACTGTGAGCGTTGCAGTTTTGCAACCAAGGAAGCTGACCGTGATTTTATCGCCCACGGCGAGTTGCATCGACACCCGTCCTTCGATGTCGGTAGCCGCTGCGCGATGTGTACCCACAACGGTGACCACGGCTCCGACAACAGAATTATCTGTTTGGTCGGTCACGACCACCGTTACAGGGGCGGCCTTAGCGGCCTGAGCCTCGTTCAATTCCGTTTGACCATTGGCAGCTAGTGCGTTAGTAGAGCTAACGCCGACTGCAAACAGGCAAAAAATCGAACACAAGATCCATTTTGGTAGATTTTGTTTCATTGTTTTTTGAATTTTGGTTAATAAATTGATTTGTGTTAACAGAAGCTTACG
Organism: Mucinivorans sp.; assembly: GCA_036661755.1. GTDB lineage: Bacteria > Bacteroidota > Bacteroidia > Bacteroidales > Rikenellaceae > Mucinivorans. The sequence continues at coordinate 17,323 of JAVWYC010000014.1, forward strand.
TCGAGTAAGTTTTTAGCGATTGTTCAGACCAAGATGGTCGTTGCTTATTGTCGAATTTTCCTCATTACGAAACATGATTAATTTGGGGTTCTATACTGTTTTTTTTTGCAACATCAAGTTAGGAGGACCCTCCTTACACCTGATCGATGCTGATGCCTTCGCGCCCGAAACTCACGTGATTCTCGCGGTCAACGCTACATTTACTATTACTATCGTTCCTGTGGTCATATTTATTTATAGCAAAACATTTTAATATCACTAAAAGCGTTTTTTTCCATCGAATAAAACACTCTTTTTTTAGATTACTAAATCAGAAACTCACTATATATTTTATTTTATACTAAAAACATCTAAATCACTAGTAATTAAAATAATAGAAAAAGCAATTATAATCCAGATAAAATTATTGGAATTAAGAAAAAATGT
>JAVWYC010000015.1:0-15835 GCA_036661755.1 Mucinivorans sp.
ACTAAACTAAAAAGATAGCCCCAAAAAGAGGAACCAAAAAAGCTAGCGCAGCGTTATACACGCGGCAGCCCAAACTCCCTAAAAACCTCCGCTATCGACGGATACGACTGCTCCAAAAAAACCGGAACCTCCGCAGGATCAACCCAACACGCCCGAGTAATGTCCTCCGACAATTGCGGCGTGAGAAGACCCTCACCCTGCATGGCAAACCAATGCGTCTGCTTGATCAAATCACAACCATGCTCGGTATAGTTGTGCTCGGTGATGCAAATAAATCGGCCAAGAATCAGATCGCCAATGCCGCACTCCTCCTCGACCTCTCGCAAGGCACAACACTCAATACTCTCACCCTCTTCTAGCTTGCCCTTGGGTAAATCCCAATGGCCACGACGGAAAATCATTAAAATTTCGCCCTTCGGATTAATTACTACACCACCCCCTGCTTTAATAGTTGTTTTTGTTGTCATAATTTATTACTTTTGTCAATCTTTTTGAATTGCATTAATATCGATTAAATATTTATAAAATTATGGAAAAAGCGATAGCCCTTTCATTGTTGCAAATTAAAGCAATAAAATTGAGTCCTCAAAATCCATTTACATGGGCTTCCGGCTGGCACTCGCCGATCTATTGCGATAATCGTAAAATTCTATCTTTTGTTGACGCTCGCAAACTTGTGGCTCGCAGCTTTGCTCAGATTATTCAATCCAAATACGCTGATGTTGATGTGATTGCAGGTGTGGCTACGGGGGCAATCGCTTGGGGGTTGATGGCAGCCGAATTGCTCGACAAACCATTTATTTATGTGCGCTCGGCAGCCAAGAATCACGGACTGACCAACCAAGTGGAGGGCTATTTTGAGAAAGGGCAAAAAGTAGTGGTTGTCGAAGATTTGATCTCCACGGGCGGCAGTTCGCTCGCTGCTGTGGAGGCTTTGCGTGGCCAAGGGCTACAAGTGATGGGCATGGTGGCTATTTTTACCTACGGCTTCCCGGTGGCGCAATCCAATTTCCAGGCCGCAGGGGTTGACCTTACAACATTGAGCAATTACAACATACTAATCCAAGAGGCAATAGCAAATAACTACGTGCAGGCCAACGAATTGGCAACGTTGAAAGAGTGGCGCCTTAGCCCGGAAACTTGGCAAGCTAACACAACCGACAAATAAATTATATGAAATACGAAAGCAAACAACAACAAATCAACAAACCAGCCCAGATGATCTATGATCGTCTGTCGAGTTTTGAGAATTTCACTCCGATTTTGGCCTCTAAGGTCGAAGAATGGCAGGCCACAGACGATCATTGCTCGTTCCGCGCACAAGGTTTTTCGGTTGCCTTGGCAATGATGGAGCGCACCGCTCCGACGCTTATCAAAATTGGCCCTGCCGTGGGCTGTGGAATCCCTTTTCCGTTTACTTTTTTCATTCAACTCAAAGAGGTAGCCCCAAACGATACTCGTATGCGAATTGTGGCCGATATGGAGCTCAACATAGTCTTCAAAGTCATGGTTGGCAGCAAGTTACAAGGAGCGATCGATAAACTGGCACTGCAAATGGCCACCGCTTTTAATCAAATGTAAATGAAACAATTCATTGCCTTTTGTTCTCTATTTTTTGCTGTGATTTTGGCTTATGCTCAAAATCCGGTGGCTGATTTGGTCGATCGTATAGATCGTGGTGCGTCGTCTAAATTTTCGTTCGTTGTGGGCGATGCACAGGCCGAGCAAGATTATTTTGAACTATCGAGCCGAGGCGGCAAAATAGTAGTGGAAGGCAATAATTGGGTGAGTGTGGCCACGGGGCTGAATTGGTATCTCAAATATTACGCCGGGGTACAAATCACGTGGAACAATCCGCATGCCAACCTCAATATAGCAATGCCTCGTGTGAAGGAGGTTGAGCGCCATTCGACGAGTGAATTGATGCGTTATTATTTGAATTATTGCACCATTAGTTACTCTATGGCCTTTTGGGATTGGCCGCGTTGGCAACAAGAGATAGATTTTATGGCTTTACACGGCATCAACATGCCCCTTGCCGTGGTTGGCACTTCTGCCGTGTGGCGTAATGTGATGTTGCGTTTGGGTTACAATCACGCCGAGGTGGGTCGTTTTGTAGCGGGGGCTGGCTTTCAGGCTTGGTGGTTGATGAACAACCTCGAGGGTTGGGGCGGGGTGAATCCCAATTCGTATTACGACAATCAAGCACTTTTGGAACAAAAGATTGTAGCAGAATATCGTCGTTGGGGAATCGAGCCGGTGATGGCCGGTTATGGCGGCATGTTGCCTAGCTTTGCTCCGAGTGACACCACTGTTAACTTTGATTTTTCGATCCAAAATCCGGGTTTGTGGTGCAGCTATTCGCGCCCTTCGTTTTTGCAACCTTCGGATCCTCGTTTTGCGCAGATTGCTCAAATGTACTATCAAGAGCAAGAGAAGTTATTTGGCAAGGCTCAGTATTATGCCATCGACCCTTTCCACGAGGGAGGTTCGACTAGTGGGGTTGATCTTCGCGCGGCAGGTCGTGCGATTTTTGATGCCATGCGTTTGGCTTCGCCTTCGAGCAGTTGGGTTATCCAATCATGGCAAGCGGCTCCATACCCTGCATTGATTGACGATTTGCCTAGATCGGGGGTTGTGGTGCTTGACCTATCGAGCGAGGAGCGCCCGCAGTGGGGGGATCCGCAAAGTGAGTGGTATCGCAAAGATGGTTTCCGAGGCCATGACTGGATATATTGTATGTTGCTTAATTTTGGCGGCAATGTGGGCATGTATGGCAAGATGCAAAAAGTGATCGATGGTTACTATGCCGCTCAGCAGAGCCCTTTTGCTCGCTCGATGGTTGGTGTGGGCGCCACGATGGAGGCTATAGAAAACAACCCGGTGATGTATGAGTTGCTCTATGAATTACCGTGGCGTGATGCTAAATTCACAAAAGCTGAATGGGTAAACTCTTGGGTCAAAGCGCGTTATGGGCGAGTGTTGCCCGAAACGCTCGAAGCGTGGAAAATATTGTCCAATACGGTTTATGACGCCTCGCCCCTCACCCCGCGCGAGGGTACGCCCGAATCGGTTTTTTGTGCTCGGCCGGCCTTGCAGGTCGATAGGGTGAGCTCGTGGGGTAACACGGCGCTCTATTACGACACCAAAGAGGTGGAGCGAGCATTGGGCTTGATGGTGTCCGTTAGCGAGAAATACAGAGGTTGCAATAATTTTGAGTACGACATAGTAGACCTAGCGCGTCAGGCGTTGGCCAATCGAGCCAATGAAATGTTGCCCGAAATGTTACGCGCCTTCGATCGTAATGAGGGGTTGCTCTTCACCCGACTTTCGACTCGATTTATGCAGATGATTGCTTTGCAAGATAGCCTTTTGTCCTCGCGTTCGGAATTTATGCTCGGCGGGTGGCTCGCTAAGGCTCGACAGATGGGCAGCACAAAGGCCGAAAGCGACCTTTACCAGTGGAATGCCCGTACACAAATCACAACATGGGGTTCGCGTCAAGCGGCCAACGTGGGGGGCTTGCGTGACTATGCTCACAAAGAGTGGTCGGGTCTGTTGAAAGATTTTTACTTGCCGCGTTGGCAATATTTTTTCGATTACATAGCCCAGCATCGAGCATTGCCCATTGGCTTCGATTATTATGATATGGAGCAGGCGTGGACTATGCGTGGTGACATTTACCCTACTCGCCCAACAAACGACGCTTTGCAGATGGCGCGCCAGGTGAATAAATTCTTAAAGAGTGAAGAAAAATAACAATATATATGTATAGAACAGTCACTTGCGGTATTCTCCGCCACACAAACGCTCAGCAGACGGTCACCTTGGCCGGTTGGGTGCAGAAAGTCAGAAATCTAGGCTCGATGGCCTTTGTCGACCTGCGAGATCGTTATGGGATCACTCAAATTGTGGTGGACGAAACTTCACCCAAGGAGTTAATGGCGATAGTGGAAAGTTTGGGGCGCGAATATGTGCTCCAAGTGACAGGCGTGGTGCGTTTGCGATCGGCCAAGAACGCCAAGATTGCAACGGGCGATGTGGAAGTATTGGCCAGTGAGATCAAAATCCTCAGCCAAAGCGAGACCCCACCCTTCACCATAGAAGAAAATTCGGACGGCGGCGATGATTTGCGCATGCAATATCGTTATTTGGATTTGCGTCGTGCGCCGCTGCAACGTAATTTGATGTTGCGTCACAAGATGGCACAAACGGTGCGTCGCTATTTGGACGGCGAGGGTTTTTTGGAGATCGAAACGCCTTATCTGATCAAATCCACGCCCGAGGGTGCTCGTGACTTTGTGGTTCCTTCGCGTATGAATCCGGGTCAGTTTTATGCTTTGCCTCAATCGCCACAAACTTTCAAGCAGTTGTTGATGGTGAGCGGTTACGATCGTTATTTTCAGATCGTACGTTGTTTTCGCGACGAGGATTTGCGTGCCGATCGTCAGCCTGAATTTACGCAGATCGACTGCGAGATGGCTTTTGTGGAGCGCGAAGATGTTCTGTGCACATTCGAGGGCATGGCTCGCGCTATGTTTCACGATGTGTTGGGCAAGGATCTTGATGCGACGCCTTTCCCTCGTATGAGCTATGCCGATGCGATGAAATATTATGGATCCGACAAGCCTGACATTCGTTTTGGTATGCGAATTGCGGAGTTTTCGCCCGAACTTCGTTCGTCTGGTTTTGCGCCTTTCGATTCGGCAGAATATGTGGGTGCGATTGCCGCTCCGGGGGCAGCGTCGTACACTCGCAAGCAGTTAGACGAATTGACGGACATGGTGCGTCGCCCTCAGATTGGGGCTTCGGGCTTGATCTACGCCAGGGTCGAGGCCGACGGAACCGTCAAATCGAGTGTCGATAAGTTTTTTGATCAAGCAATTTTGCGTCAATGGGCGGCCGCTAGCCAAGCCAAGGCCGGCGATCTGATACTTGTAGTGGCGGGTAAAGAGAAGATGGCTCTGGCGGCGCTTTGCGCTTTGCGATTGGAGCTAGGTGATCTATTGGGATTGCGTGTGAAGGGTGTTTTTGCGCCTATGTGGGTTGTGGATTTCCCGTTGCTCGAATGGGACGACCAGACATCGCGTTTCTACGCTATGCACCACCCATTTACTTCGCCCGTGATGGAAGATTTCGATCTTTTCAAGACCGACCCTGCTCGTGTGCGAGCCAATGCCTATGACTTTGTGGTGAATGGTGTTGAAGTTGGTGGCGGTTCGATCCGCATACACGATCGTCAAGTGCAGAATCGCATGTTCGAGGTGTTGGGTTTCACGGCTGAGCAGGCTGAGGATCAATTCGGATTTTTGCTCAATGCCTTCAAATATGGTGCTCCTCCTCATGGTGGTATAGCTTTTGGGCTCGATCGTTGGTGCGCTGTTTTTGCTGGTGTGGATTCTATTCGTGATTTCATTGCCTTCCCCAAGAACAATTCGGGACGCGATATGATGATTGATTCGCCATGCGAAATTTCGCAGGAGCAACTCACAGAATTGGCCTTAAAAATTAAATAATGGGATTTTTCGATATTTTCAAAAAGAAAGACCAAGCGCCAATTGTGGAGCAGGGTTTGGAGCAAAGTCGCGAGAATTTGCTCGGCAAACTCACGCGCGCCGTGGCTGGCAAATCGAAAGTAGACGAAGCGGTGCTCGATGAGTTGGAGGAGATGTTGCTCACCTCAGACGTTGGCCTAGAGACAACTTTGCGCATTATCGATCGCATCGAAAAGCGTATTGCGCGCGATAAGTATGTCAATACCAGCGAATTGAACGCCGTGCTCAGGGAAGAGATCGTTGCTCTGTTGTCGTGCGACAAGGAGCACAGCTCGGCCGATGGTTTTTTGTTCGAACGGCAAGCGGGCGATCCCTTTGTGGTGATGGTTGTGGGAGTAAATGGTGTGGGCAAGACCACCACCATTGGTAAGTTAGCTTCGCGTTTGTCGCTTTCGGGCAAGAAAGTTTATATTGGTGCGGCCGATACTTTTCGTGCGGCGGCCATTGATCAACTCGAAGTGTGGGCCCAAAGGGCGGGGGCCAAGCTTATCAAACAGCATATGGGTTCCGACCCGGCGTCGGTGGCTTATGACACCTTGGCGGCGGCTAAGGCGGCCTCGGCCGATGTGGTGTTGATCGACACGGCTGGTCGCCTGCACAACAAGGTGGGTTTGATGGACGAATTGTCTAAAATTCGTACTGTGATGCAAAAATTAGTGCCCAATGCTCCTCACGAAGTTCTCTTGGTATTGGATGGTTCGACGGGGCAAAATGCCTTTGAGCAGGCTCGCCAATTTTCGGCCGCCACGTCGGTTACGGCCTTGGCTGTCACTAAGTTAGATGGCACCGCGAGGGGTGGCGTAGTGATTGGTATTTCAGACACCATGAAAATCCCGGTGCGTTACATCGGTGTTGGCGAGCGGGTCGAGGATTTGCAGATTTTCGACTCACGTGTTTTTGTGGAGTCGTTGTTTGGCAAGAATTTATAGCCCCCACCCTAGGCCAAGGCCTTTTATTTCTGCCTTAGAATCAGCGTTAGCGTTAGATTTGAGCGTTTCATCTATTATTTGATCAGTCTTTATCTTTGTGTGGTTTAGCAAAACGCATCACGATATGAACAGAGACGCCGATCCCGATAGAAAACAGTATGGCGCGCACGATCCACGAAGAGGTGAAACATGTGCCGCTGAGGGTTAGTGTGGCCCACAGCAAGACGAGTGTTCGTATGATTCGTTTGCGCGATAGTCCTTTGCCGTCGAAATAGCCGCTAATATAAGGGTCCAGATAACGGTTGGTCACCAGCCATTGCTTGTAGCGTGGTTCGGATCGCATGAAGCACCACACGGCCACCAGCAAAAAGGGGGTGGTGGGCACCATTGGTGTGACAACGCCAACAAAAGCGAGCCCTACGAAGGCAAAGCCGACGTATAGTAGTGGTTTTTTGTGCATAGATTTAATTCATACGAAAAGTCACCATCAAAGGACTGATACTCACCCCACAATCACCGAAAGCCCACTCCCCACCAGCCATTTACGCCTCGACTAACGGCGCCAAAGAGCAGTGTTCACGCGCTTGGTGTTGGCGTCAAAAGCGCGTACTCCGCCGCTCGTGAGTTGTGATTTAGAACAATCGGGGCCCAGCACGTGATCCATTTCTGAATATGGGATTGTGATTGTGATCTGGCCGCTCGAATAGGGCGCAATTTCGTATTGATTATAGTAGAGCACCAAGCCCTTAGCCCCAAAGCCAATCTGCTTTGGCATGGGTAAGTCCAATAATTCCATGAAAAGCCCCGTTCTGAGCTGCATGGCATCTTGTGGCAAGTGACGCTCTTTGCAGAAATAGACAGCAGCCATGTCCATCAACTTGGCAGTGTCGGCAATTAGCGATTGGATGTCGATCGGCTCCCCCGTCTGTTTGCTAAAATTCAGATACGAGCCTTGCGTTGTGCCGTGTGCACCGCCCAAATAGGTGTATGTCTTGACGAAGATCGAAAAGACAAGGTTGTTGCCAAAAGCCGACCACGAAGTAAAATATTGAAAAGGCGTCGGATCCATCGGTTGGCTCTCTTTTTTGTTGATACCCGACGCCATTTTAGCAATAAAGAGGCGCAAATCGGGCAAGCTGACCACCGGAGCCGAATACTCTATGGGCGGATTATTGGTGAGCGTGGCCAAGACGGCACGGTTGACCGTTGTCAAGATTTCCTCGGTGCCCTTTTCGGAGTCCAGCTGCGGGAAACTCATGTTGATGTCTATCACCCCTTGTTGATAGATCGCTTTTTTGTTTTCTATCCAGATCGAATCCCTCGAACCGGGCTGTGCCGCCAAGGCGTGTGGCAGGCCAAGGGTTGCAACAAGCAAAGTGACGATCAATAAATTCTTTTTCATCATTTTTGTTTATTAGTATTTGTAATTCAGTAATTCGATAATTCGATCGGCGTTCAATCCGGCGTTAGAAACCACAAGATTGGCTTGATTGTAATACACCTCGCGTTTGGCGAGCGAGAGGGTGATAAAGTGCAACAACTCTTCTTCGCTTTTGCCAACAACCAGTGGGCGTACGGTGTGCGAGTGAAACAATCGTTGACAGAGTAGTTCGGGGTCTGTTTTGAGGTAGATCACCGTGCCTTCGCTCTTCATGTAGCTCATATTGTCGCCCACGGTGGGTGTTCCGCCGCCGGTAGAGATGATAATATCGTCAGTGGTTTGGCTGACTTGGCGCAGATATTTACTCTCGCATGCGCGGAAGTAGGCCTCCCCAAGGGCGGGATCGCCAAAGATATCGGGGATTGTTTTGCCCTCTTGTTGGGCAATATATTGATCCAAATCGATGAATGTAGCGCCCAAACGGTGAGCCATGGCAGCTCCCAAAGTGCTTTTGCCTGCACCCATAAATCCCACTAAATATATTTTCATACTTTGTTTTTTTGGTAATTAGAAGAGCTCGCCCTGTGTTATTGTCACGCCTTGTGGCAATGACTCCACGTTTTGCATCTCCACCAGTGGCTCTTGGTCGTCTTGTTCTTGTGGTGGCATATCGTCGAAAGGCGGTTCGTCGAGTGTTTGTTCGTCGAGCGCCACTTCTTTTTCTAGCGGTTCGCGTTCGATTATTTTTTCTAGTTCGAGGTTTGATAGTCGTTTGCCTCGTGCGCGATGACTTTTGACACCTATAAAGTCGTCGGCATCAATCATTTCCGAAGGACGTGCCGCGTAGCGCCCACCGTAGATAAGTTCCAGCGACGGGAATTTTTCGCACGAGAGCAACACAAAGACGTCACTCGCATCGAGCAACGCTTGCGGGCGATTGTCAGACAGCAGGAGCGTGAAACGCTTGATATAGTGCAACTTCTGTTCACTGTCGAAATAGACGATGGTGTATATGCGTCGTGTGTCGAATTTTTCGATTCGCACCACATCTTCGGGGAAGTGTTGCGAAATATCGAAAGTTGTTGTGTAGTAGTCGTTTGTACGCGTAAAGACCACGATCCGATCGTCGCCCACAAATTCGCCGAGCACTTGCCCGCGCTCGTCTGTGTTTAGGCGTCGAATATCGGGATCCCAATAGATATTTTGACCTGCCAGGGTCGAAATCCCGCGATCTTTGAGCGCGAATTTATGGATCGCATAACGTGTCAAAAGATTACCCGCCGAAGCGCGCCCTTTGATCGAAATATCGCTAAACGAAAAATCGTCGATCAATTTTTTGAGTCTGGGCCGCGGTTTGAAATGCAGGCGCAAGGTCTCGGCTTCGCCGTTAGGGTTGACGCTCAGGTATAGTACTTCGCTGCCCGGCGTTCCTTTTGTCAATTCATACTCGCGGTCGCGAGTGATGGCGGCAATAGCGCAACGCTTGACCATTATCGCTCCGTTTTTGCCATCTCGATAGATCACATTGTATATTGTCCGATCGTCGGCTCGTTTGAAAACAGCGCAATGAAGAATCCCTTTGGCAAAGAATCCTTTTTCGGGCACTTTGGTGATTATATATTTGCCACTTTTGTCGATCAAGATCACGTCGTCAATATCCGAACAATCGCCCACAAATTCAGCCCCTTTCATCTGTGCCCCAATGCCATAGAAGCCCTCCGAGCGATCGACATAGAGTTTGGCGTTGGCCACAGCCACTTTGGTGGCTTCGATCTGTTCAAAACTGCGAATTTCGGTGCGGCGTTCGTGACCGGCGCTATATTTTTTGAGGATATTTTTGTAGTAAGCGATCGTAAAGTTGGTCAGCGAAGCCAAATCACGTTCCACCTGTTCGATTTCGGCCTCAACGCTACGGATATGGTCGTCGGAGCGGAAGGCATCGAATTTCGATATACGTTTGATTTTGATCTCGGTCAGGCGTATAATATCGTCGCGATTGACGGCGCGCCGCAGCAATTTTTTGAATGGCGTCAACTCGTTATCGATCGTTTCGATCACCCCTTCCCACGTTTCGCATTGCTCGATTGAGTTATAAATTCGATTTTCGATAAATATTTTTTCTAACGAACTGGCGTGCCAATCTTCGGCCAATTCATCGAGCCGGATTTCGAGCTCGCGACCCAACAAATATTTAGTCTTATCCACCGAATGAGCCAACATATCGCTAACCGACATAAAGACAGGACGTTGCTCGTAAATCACACAAGCGTTAGGCGAAATCGACACCTCGCAATCCGTGAAAGCATAGAGGGCGTCGATGGTCTTGTCGGGCGAAACGTCGGGCGAAAGATGCACCAAGATCTCCACCGAGTGAGCCGTATTGTCGTCCACCTTGCGAATCTTGATCTTGCCTTTTTCGTTGGCCTTGATTATTGTTTCGATAAGCGAAGAGGTGGTTTTTCCGAATGGTATTTCGGTGATTACCAGTGTTTTACGATCTTGCTTAGTGATTTTGGCACGCACCTTCACCACTCCGCCCCTGATGCCATCATTATAGCGGCTCACGTCGATTAGGCCGCCCGTGATGAAGTCCGGATAGAGTTCGTATGGTTCGCCTTCCAGATATTTGATCGAAGCTTGGATTAGTTCTACAAAGTTGTGTGGCAGTATCTTAGAGGCCAATCCAACGGCGATACCCTCGACTCCTTGGGCCAAGAGTAGCGGGAATTTGACGGGCAGTGTGACCGGCTCTTCGTTACGTCCGTCATACGATGGTGTCCACTCCGTAGTTTTGGGATTAAAGACCACATCGAGCGCAAATTTCGACAGGCGCGCTTCGATATATCGCGGAGCGGCAGCCGAATCGCCAGTGAGCACATTACCCCAGTTCCCTTGGCAATCGATCAGAAGCTCTTTTTGCCCTAGCCCAACGAGTGCGTCGCCAATAGAGGCATCGCCATGGGGGTGAAATTGCATGGTGAAGCCAATTACGTTGGCCACTTTGTTGTATCGGCCATCGTCCATTTTCTTGAGCGCGTGCAGAATGCGTCGTTGCACCGGTTTGAGCCCATCGGCCAAGTGAGGCACGGCACGCTCCAAAATCACATACGAGGCATAGTCCAGAAACCAATCGCGAAACATGGTTGTCATGCGGCCGACTTTCAAACTGTCGGCTCCCAACAATTTGCCATAGCGTTCGTGGGCACGACCGGTAACTTGGCTAGGCTCCTCGGCCGCCAAGTCGCCCGACAAGGGGTCTATTATTTGTGCCTCTTCTATCGATTCGTTCTCTATCAATTCACTCTCTATCGCCTGGTCTGTGGTATCGGTATTTTCTATTTGGTCTCTCTTATCCATGTTCTTTTATTCAATAATTCGCAGGTTGTCGACTATAAAATCTTGACGATCCATCGTGTTTTTGCCCATATAGAACTCCATCATATCGTGCAGGGGATCCGAGCCGCTCAGACGGACAGGCTCCAAACGGATTTGCTCGCCAATAAAGCCGCGAAATTCGTCGGGCGAAATTTCGCCCAAACCCTTGAATCGTGTGATTTCGTTCTGTGCGCCGAGCTTTTTCATCGCCTTTTCGCGTTCGGTGTCCGAATAGCAATAGATCGTCTCTTTTTTGTTGCGCACGCGGAAGAGAGGTGTCTGTAATATATATAGGTGTCCGCCGCGCACTACGTCGGGGAAGAATTGCAGAAAAAAGGTGAGCATCAACAGCCGAATGTGCATGCCGTCCACATCGGCATCGGTGGCAATGATCACTTTATTGTAGCGTAAATTTTCGACCCCCTCTTCAATGTTGAGCGCCGATTGCAAGAGGTTGAACTCTTCGTTCTCGTAGACTACTTTTTTGGTCAAACCATATGTGTTGAGCGGTTTACCTTTGAGCGAAAAAACGGCTTGTGTATTCACATCGCGCGACTTGGTGATCGAGCCCGAGGCCGAATCACCCTCAGTGATAAAGATCATCGAGTGGTCGGCCCTATCGCTTTTGTCGCCCATGTGCAAGCGGCAATCGCGCAATTTACGATTATGAAGCGATGCTTTTTTGGCAAATTCGCGTGCTTTTTTCTGAATGCCACTGATCGCCTTGCGCTCTTTTTCGGCTTCTTGAATTTTTTTGAGCAACACCTCGGCCGTTGCCGGGTGTTTGTGCAGGTAATTGTCTAAACTCTCTTTGAGGAAGTCGAACACAAAGCTGCGCACCGATATTCCACCCTCGGGCGTTGTGTCTTTTGAGCCGAGTTTGGTTTTGGTTTGCGACTCAAAGACAGGCTCTTCTATCTTCACCGATACGGCCGCCAAAATAGAGGCGCGAATGTCGGCAGCATCAAAATCTTTTTTATAGAAATCGCGAATCACCTTCACCACCGCCTCGCGAAAAGCTGATTGGTGTGTCCCTCCTTGGGTGGTATGTTGACCGTTGACAAAGCTATAATAACTCTCGCCATAGCCCGTGCCGTGTGTCAAAGCCACCTCTATATCGGGCCCCGAAAGATGAATCGGAGGATAGAGAGCCTCCTGACCAATGTTCTCGTTCAACAGATCGAGCAGACCATTTGTGCTGACGAATTTTTCGCCGTTGAACTGCATTGTGAGCCCCGTGTTGAGGTAGGTGTAGTTGCGCAACATGGCCTCGATAAACTCGGTCTTGTAGGTGTATTGCCCAAAAAGCGTTTCGTCGGCCACAAAGGTGACGGCCGTACCGTTGCGATCGCTCACCCCACTTTCCGATTGATCGCTCACCACTTCACCGCCCGAAAATTCAATCGTACGACGTTCGCCCTCGCGCGTGGCCCTCACCACAAACTTAGAACTAAGCGCGTTGACGGCCTTGATACCCACACCATTGAGGCCAACCGATTTTTTGAAAGCCTTGCTGTCGTATTTTGCCCCCGTGTTGAGCACCGATGCCGCTTCGAGCAATTTGCCCAGCGGAATGCCTCGCCCATAGTCGCGCACTGAAATTTCGTTGTCTTTGAGCCTAATATCCACCACACGTCCATGCCCCATCACATATTCGTCCACCGAGTTGTCGATCACCTCTTTGATGAGCACATATATCCCGTCGTCGGATTGCGAGCCGTCGCCCAGTTTGCCGATATACATACCCGGGCGCAAACGTATGTGCTTGTTCCACTCTAAGGTGCGGATATTATTTTCGTCGTAAATTACTTCCTCTGTCGCCATTATTTTCTCTATTTATCTGCTTGCTTTGTCGGTTCGGCTTGTTCTTGCGCGTTTGGTTGATAGTATTCGGGGGCCATCTGGCGGTGAGCATCGCGAATTATGTTCTCTAATTTCAAAGCCATATCTTTGGCTCTACTCGAAGCCACCTCTTGGGCCGAAATCGGAGGCAGGATTTTGATAAAAAATTGATGCCCGCGTCCTTTTTTGCCTACCACATCTTTTGCCCCTTCGATCACGATCGGCAAAATGGGGCACTCCGCCTTGACGGCCATCAAAAAGGCACCGGGCATAAATTTGTTTACTTGCCCTGTTTTGGAGCGTGTCCCTTCGGGGAAAATCATGATCGATGTTCCTCGGCTTAGGAATTGAGTCCCTTGGTGCAACATTTTTTGCGCACTCTTGGGGTCGCCTCTGCGAATGGCTATCCCGTGCTGCATCCATAGCACCCAACCCACGATTGGCATACGCAACACTTCGTGTTTGGCCACCCACTTGAAGTGCAACGGCACGTAATAGAGCAGCGGAATATCATACATGCCTTGATGGTTAGACATCATAATGTAGCTCTTTGTGATATCTACATTTTCGATTCCCGAGATCTTAACCCTCCAAAACAGGTTCATGTGGATCAAACAAAATGCCCATAAGCGCGCATATTGAAAAATAACAACCCCACGCTTGTCGAAAGGTGTCACGCAAGCCCACAACAAAAATCCGGCAGGCACAAGCATTACCCCAAGAAATAAAAGGATAAAGAGCAGATATATTTTTCGTATCATAATGTTGAGTTATAAATATTTCCTATTTTCAGTTGCAAAGGTCTCCCCGTCAGATCGATTGTCACACTTTGACCCGGCGCACAATTCACCGTTTCCAGTCGAATCCACTGCTGTTTGCCGAGTGCATTTTTCACCAGATATGTGATCGGAAAGTATGACAGATCAGCATGTTGCATTCTGTTTTTGATCACATATGTATTCGCTCTCGAGCCGCGTTCCACACTAAGTGGGGCGAATATCTTTTCAATGGCCCTCAGATCATCTTGTGCCGAGGAGAGCGACATTTTGCCGCTCGGCTTTTGTTTTAATTGATATTGAGGGGTCAACTCCGCAAACCTCACACCCCCCGCTATGATTGATGGCTCTTGCCAACGATCGATAAAAGCTCCTTGGGTGTTGTCTAATTGCCAGTAGCGTGGGTCAAATTTCACACACGAGGGAATGATAGGTTGCAAGATATTATCCTCTTTGAGCTTTCCCAGCTCCTCGATTGATATGTAGCGTGGGCATACTATATCGGTATTCCACTGGGCGTGAGCTCCGTCGTAGATCACAACGCGCCCCGGGTCTCGCTTTTTGATGGCCAGATAGGCCTGATACATGCAATAGCCGTTGCCCGCGTTTTGCCCCGTGGCAAAGGCGATGATCGAGGGACTATTTTTGCCTAACTCATAGACGGCCACCGCTCGATCGACGAAAACATCGCGCCACTGCGGATCGTTGGCCAAAGTGCCGCCCAAACGAGTGTCGCTCGGCATACCACTCGCATCGATCGATGCAGTACTCACCACATAAAAGCCCAACGAATCGGTCATCTCATACACAAAACTTGGCAACGGATAGCCGGCCGTACGAATGGCATTGATCCCTAGACGCTTCATTTTTAGCAGTTCGGCAAGCGTTTCACCCGGCGAAAGGACGTTACCCGTGGTGCTAGAAAATTCAGCGAGGTTCACTCCTCTGATTTGTTCGCGCATACCATTTATTAGCAGGTTGTTGTCTTTGACCTCGACTGTGCGAAAGCCCACCTTGCGCGCTATTGTTTCGGTAAATCGTCCTTCTCTTTTGATTCGGTATAGCAGTGTGTATAGTGTTGGCGTTTCGGCTGTCCATTTTTCGACTCCCATTATTGTGGCCGTAAAGCGCACCGTATCTTCGCCGCGAAGCCCAATATTGACCTCGCGTGAGGCTTGGCTTATGATTTTACCATTTGGGTCATAGAGATCATAAAACACAGTAACCACATGTGGATTAAGCAGTTCGGATTTCACAAGGAGCGATGTTTCGAGCAGCCCGTTCGTGTAGCTAGGGTCGAGTCGTGTGCTGACCAAATAATCGCGCATACGAATTTTTGGCTGAGCTAACATATATACCCCTCGGTTAATGCCCGACAGGCGCCATTGCGCCCAATCTTCGACAAGCGAACTTTCGGCATATTGATCGACAACAATCGCGATGCGGTTCACCCCACGTTCTACGAATTTAGTAATATCGAACTCTGTGGCTGTGCGTGCGGCGGTGTTCATGCCCACCTTTTGCCCGTTGACATAGAGCGTGGTACGTGCCATGGCGCCTTGCAAGTTGATATAGATCACCTTGTCTATGTAGTCGAATGGCACTGTGATTTGGCGAGCAAAAATAGCGCTTTGCGAACCATTGATCCGGATCGTATTGCGGCCTATTTTTGGCTCCGCAGTCAAGAACGGATATGCTCCATCGGAATAAATAGCCGGGCCTTGACCCGCCATTTGCCACGCCTTGGGCAGGCTGATCGTGTCCCACGAGGCAAGATCGGCGTAGCGATCCAAGTCGCTCGACGAAGGTTTCACCCCCGGGGCTAAGTACTTGACCGACCACACCCCGTCGAGCGATGTGTAGTTTTCTGACTCTTGGCTTATGTTTCTCATCGCCGCTTGCGTCGAGCGATAGGTGGTGAAAACGGAGCTCACCGGCATCGCGTTCTCTGATATAGTGTAAGGCGAATTTTGAGCA
>JAVWYC010000015.1:15933-17358 GCA_036661755.1 Mucinivorans sp.
TTGCGTCGAGCGATAGGTGGTGAAAACGGAGCTCACCGGCATCGCGTTCTCTGATATAGTGTAAGGCGAATTTTGAGCAACAGTTTGAGCAACCGAGGCCAAAGCCGCAAAAGTCAGGGTGATTATTGGAAACAGATAATTATATTTCATGCCAAAGTATGATAAAGTAAACTAAATGGCAAATTTAGTAATTTTTCGCAGATTTTCGTTACCTTTGCCGCGATTAATTACTAACAATAATTCTATGACAATGAAAAAAGCATATGTATTTCCCGGCCAAGGAGCACAATTTGTGGGTATGGGTAAAGATTTGTATGACACCAATGAGACCGCACGTGCAATGTTTGAACGGGCGAACGAAATTTTAGGTTTCCGCATCACCGATATTATGTTTTCGGGCACAGACGAAGAGTTGCGTCAGACTCGTGTCACTCAGCCTGCAATTTTTTTACATTCCGTGATTTTGGCTACTTCGTTGGGCGAGGACTTTGCTCCTTCGATGGTGGCAGGCCATTCGTTGGGTGAGTTTTCGGCTTTGGTGTCAGCCGGTGCATTGTCTTTCGAGAATGGTTTGCGTTTGGTTTCGGCGCGTGCTCAGGCGATGCAAAAGGCGTGTCAGGCGGAGCCTTCGACCATGGCTGCCATCATTGGTTTGCCGGACAACGTGGTTGAAGATGTTTGTCGGGCTATCCCTGAGGTGGTTGTAGCGGCCAATTACAACTGCCCTGGTCAGTTAGTTATTTCGGGTTCATTTGCCGGTATTGACAAGGCGTGTGAGGCGCTCACGGCGGCTGGTGCTAAACGAGCATTGAAGCTTTCTGTTGGTGGTGCATTTCATTCGCCACTTATGGAGCCTGCTCGTGTGGAGTTGGCGCAAGCGATTCAGGCGGCTGAGATCGTAGCTCCTCGTTGTGTGATCTATCAGAATGTTGATGCTCGTGCATGTATAGATCCGGTAGAGATCAAGAAGAATTTGGTATCTCAGTTGACTAGTCCTGTTCGTTGGACACAGACTGTGGAGAATATGTTGTCTGATGGTGCGACTGATTTCACGGAGCTTGGTCCTGGTTCGGTTCTTTGTGGATTGATCAAGAAGGTCAATCGCGAGGCTGTTTGTGAGTCTCGCGCATAATTTGCGGCTTGCGGTCGTGGGTTTTGGGTAAATTTTTCATGATTAAAGAGTTGGTTTTTGCGTAAATGGCAGGGGCCAATTTTTTTGTTTATATTAATTTGTGTGGCGTGCAGCCCTCAGTTAGATTCGGTTCAGAGAAACGCAGTTTTCAAGAGCAGTTAAGAAAGAAACGGAATCACTCGGCGCTGATTCAGAAAAACGCAGTTTTTCACAAAAAGTTTTGGGTGACTTTTTCAAAAGTCACGATTAGGCACGGCACCTGCACGGCGATTTTTCGCGCGCCGCTGGCACCT
>JAVWYC010000016.1:0-17120 GCA_036661755.1 Mucinivorans sp.
CTTAACTGCTCTGTTAAAACCCATAAAGTTAAAAACAAAACCTATGCAGGGTCCGAACCATGACCCCCCCACGGATTACATCGCATTATACGCCACACACTCTTCGCCAAACCACGCACCAACCCATACTTGCGCAAAGCATCAAGAGCATACGACGAACAAGTAGGAGTGAAACGACACGACGATGGAAATATTGGCGAAATGCAAAGCTGATAAAAACGCACCAATACTATAAATGGAAAAATTAAAACCCTGCGGATCATCGGCCCCAAATACTTAACCCAAACCACCCATGCCTCGCTCAACAAGCTTTTGCAAAATTTCTCTTGTCGCATCTTCTATTTCTTTATATGATAACCTGACACAAGCAGTGTAGTGAAACGCAATACGCAAATTTAGATCACCCATAATCGAACAATTCAAACGATAAGCTTCACGCATGCGACGCTTCAAGTAATTGCGATCCACTGCATTATGAAATATCCGCTTGGGCACAGACACCATCACACCCCGATGCTCGGCACTGCAAAACGAACAACGCAAAGGATAAACCTTGATCACCTGCGCTTGATCGAAAAGCTCGTCGATCTCTTTGCGTAAGCTCAACCGCGAACTCTTGGGCAACGAATAGCGCTTCATCTATTTTTTGGCCGCCGCCGCAGCAGGCGCCGTTTTGCGAACCCTCGGCCGATGCTTGTCGGCCAATTTGAGCAACTCTTCGTGACCCGATTTAGGCACCTCCGTAGTCCCAAAACTATCGAGCGGCTGCCCCTCCTTGACCGCCTGCATATAGGCCGACAGAGCCGCACTCATCGAAGGAAATTGATCCGTGGGAGCCATCACGTCGACCTTCATGCCGCGCTCCATCACAGCGCGCGCCACCGCCGTACCAAAAACCGCCAAGGCACCCTTGTAGCCGCGATCGAGCAGCTGAACTTTGTATGATTCGATCTCCGACGGGCTATACAAAGCTACAATGTCGTACGCGTTGGGCTCTATGTCGCTCAGGTCGGTGCACACGGCGTGCGAAAAGACAACTTTGGTGTAGTGTAGCGAAGCGCGATCGAGAGCCAAGAGAATCTCCGGCTTGTGAGGCTCCGACACCGGTAGCAGAAAATCTTCGCTCGTGTGTTTGAGTATCAACTCCACGAGCGAGGTGACAGAACTTTCGGCAAAGAAAATCTTACGTTTACGATAGACTATATATTTTTGCAGATAATTTGCAATTGCCTCGCTGATACAGAAATATTTCATCGAGTCGGGCACTACAATACGGCTCTCGCCCACCAGGCGAAAAAAATTATCAATTAAAGTGCGTGAAGTGAAAATCACAGTCGAATGATCTAAGATTTTGACTCTCTGACTGATAAATTCTTTGAGCGACACCCCGACCACTGTTATGAAAGGGCGAAAATCGATCTGAGCATTATGCGTGGCAACCAATTCGGCAAAGGGCGATTTTTCTGATGCGGGTTGCGGTTGCGAGATAAGTAGTTTGTTGGTAATCAATTCTTTGAATCTTTAATACATGGTTCCTATACTCTTCCCTATACCTATAATAATAGTAAAAGGCAGCACTTCGAGAGTGCAAAGGTACAAAAACCATTGCAAAATAGAAAATCCGGTAAGCTTAAAATAGATAAACAATCGCACCCAATGCACCCCCACGAGCAGGCCAAGCAAAACAAAGAGCCACACCCACCCGTCGGCTAGGCTACAGACCACAAAAGCCGCGGGGCAAAAGACAACCGAGAGGGTGGCTAGGTCGAAAAGAGTGATCTTGCCCAGAAACAATATTCGTTCACTCTGCCTATCGAAGTGCGCGATGGCAAAGCGCAGCAGGTTTTGCAGTGCGATAGACAGATAGATAGCGGCCGTCACCAATCCCGTGACTATGAGCTGGCCTATGGGCCAGGTGAGCTCGCCAATTAGCAGCGTGACGATGGTAGACAAGACAAGACACAGAGCCAGACGTGAAGAGGAGAGGAAATGTTTGAACTCCGAGGATAGATTTTCAAAGATAAAGAAGGTATCTTCGATCGAGGTCATTGCTTTGATTGACGCCCAGATTGATTTGCGATGCCGATAAGAGATGTAGCAATAGAGCGCCAAGAGCAGCGTGATAACCGAAGCCATGGCCCACGATAGGGGGAGTGTCTCTTGTAGGGTTTGGCTACTCGGGGCCACCGACGCTTGGGCCCACGCGCCGTGCGAGAAGAGATCGCTCCATGTGGTGGCTGGCTCTGCGAGTCGATTTATTGAGTCGTGCACAGCGGTACTGTCGAGTGGTAGCCGCATTTGGTGTAGCCTATCGAGCAGTTGCTGTTCCATTTATTTGCTTGTTTTGTGATGCGGTATACCGGGGCGCGTGTGTTAGATTGCCTTTTGGATTGCATCGTCCAATGCTTGGTCGTAGAGGTCGCGTGCGAGTATATTGCCTTGACGGTCGATCAATATTCGCGATGGTATTTTTTTGATGTTATAGGTGAGCAATGCGCGTGAGTTTTGTCCCATAAAGTCATTGACGGTAATCCACGGCAAGCGAGCGTCGATGGTGTATTGAATCCAAGCGGCTTTATTTTGGTCTACACACACTTGAAAAACTTCAAAGCCCATGTTTCGGTATTTGTTGTATATGCCCATCAACTCTTTGTTGAGCAGTTTGAGCTCCGGTGTGGAGTAGGATGTGAAGTCGAGCAGCACTATTTGCCCACGTGTTTGGCTGAGCGAGCGCACGATTCCGGCGGCATCTTTGATCGAAATATCGGGCAGAGCATCTTCGGGGTTGTCTCTGGTTGAGCTCACGAGCGAATCCATGGCAAAGGCATCGTCCACACGTTGCAGGTCGGCTCGCAGCGAGGTCACGTAGGGCGACCGTGGGTAGTGTTTGCCCAGTGAGTCGGCCACAACGCGGAAATAGACAATATCGGTTGGTTCGTCGAAAATATATTTCGATCCAAAGACCGGTTGATAGAGCGGCACAATCGACACGAGCGACGAAGAGTTACGGATCACAAAACTAATCACGCTACGTTTGAGCAGAATGTATTTCGACCCATAGAGGCGGCCTATGGCCTCGGCTATTTCAGGTGTGGCGGCGTTTTCATAGAGGCGCGAAATGGAGTCGAGCGTCAAGGCTTGCGACATGGTCAGGTGGCTCAATTCGCGCATTTTGAGCGAGCCTTCGCTCCCTTGGACTGTGTAGTTGTTATAGATGTTGCCAACGGCGTCGACCTTCACTTTTTCGGCCGGCAAGAGCAGAAGGGGCACATAGGAGTCGTTGTAGCGCACGTTATAGAACGTCGGGTTTTCGTCTGTTTGTTTGATGGTGAAAGAGAAGACGCCATCAGAGGTGGTGCGTGTTGAATCGATAATTTGCGTCCCGTTGGGCGATAATTTTTCTAGTACAATATTTTTGTCGGCTACTCCGTGGAATTGACCATCGATGGTAATATCGGTGCTGGTTTTGCACCCCCAGAGGGCTACAAAGAGGCTGAGCACAACCACTAGCGATAATTGTTTTTGCATATAGAACATATTTCGTTGATTACACAATATTTTACAAAAGTAGTAATTTTTTAGTCGTGGAGCAATCTATTTCTCGACATTTTTTTTAACTTTGCCCATTGCCTTGGTTTGAGGGTGGTTGAGCGCATATTTTTGTAGCCCCTCGCGCGGTTGCCCTCCCCGGAAAATATATTGAAAATCAAAAAAAAGATCAATTCTTTACATTCAACATGATCAAAACCCTTAAATTTGGAGGAACATCGGTCGGTTCGGCCGACAATATGCGGCGCGTTGGCGATATTATTATAGCTCAGAATGCTCGTCTGACCGTGCTTTCGGCCATGAGCGGCACAACGGACGCCCTGCTATCGATCACAAACGACGAATTAGACAAAATCGCTTTGCTCGAAGAAAAATACACTCGCTGTATCGGCGAGTTGCTGGGCGATAGTGCGGAAGCTCAGAAGGCTTACCTCGAGAGTTTTGACGTGATTCGTAACTCCAAAAACCCGCATAAGATCATAGCCCAGGGCGAGATACTGACCACCAAAATTTTTGCGCTCCACCTCGCTCAGCGGGGCATGAAGTGCGAATGGCTCTATGCGCCCGACTTTGTGGTGATGGACAATCAGGGGCATGCGCGCGTTTTTATGCCTGAAATTGAGGATGACACTTTCTACATCACGCAGGGTTTTATTTGCGCCGATCAACGTGGTGCGATCTCTAACCTAGGGCGTGGTGGGTCGGACTATTCGGCCGCTTTGATGGGTGTGGCCATTGGCGCCGACCAAGTGCAGATATGGACTGACATTGACGGCATGCACACCGGCGATCCGCGTTTTGTAGAGGGCACTCACCCCATTGCCACGATGAGTTTCGACCAAGCGGCGGAGCTAGCCTATTTTGGGGCGAAAATCCTCCACCCCTCTACCATTTTGCCTTGCCGCGAGGGGCAGGTGGACGTGTTGCTCAAAAACACTATGGATCCAACGGCTCCGGGTACTCTGATCACCGGTTGTGGCGACGATAAAGTCACTTTTTTGGCCGCTGCCGCCAAGGACAATATCACCTTGGTGCGTATCACTTCGGATAGAATGTTGCTGGCCTATGGTTTTTTGCGGCATGTGTTTGAGGTTTTCGAGCGCCACAGCACTCCAATCGACATGATCACAACTTCGGAGGTGGCCGTGGCTATCACAGTGGACGACATCACGCATATCGAGGCCATCAAAAGCGAACTATCAGAGTTGGGACATATCCAAATAGAGAGCCAAAATTCGATCGTTTGTGTGGTGGGCCACATGGGCTACGACCAATCGGGCTTGGCTTCCAAGATTTTCGACACCATAAAAACAGTGCCCGTGAAGATGGTCAGTTACGGAGCCTCACATCGTTCGGTATCTTTGCTTGTCGACTCGGCTCACAAGCGCGAAGTGCTGCAACTCTTAAATTCACTATTCTAAGATGGCTCTCTACAAAATACCCAACGGTGATGTGCCCGACACCCCGTTTTACTATTATGACATGGCGCTTTTGCGTGACACGCTTTCTTGTTGCAAGTCGGCGGCCAAGGTGCATGATTTTATGGTGCACTACGCGATGAAGGCCAATGTAGAAAAGCCTATCCTGCAAGCCATTGCCCTTGCCGGTTTTGGAGCCGATTGCGTGAGCGGTTGGGAGGTTGAGGCGGCGCTGGGGGCTGGTTTCCAAGCCTCGGATATTGTTTTTGCGGGCGTGGGCAAGAGCGATCGCGAGATGCGATATGCGTTAGAAAACGATATTTTTTGCTTCAATTGCGAATCGCTCCAAGAGATCCAAGTGCTCAACTCGATCGCCTTGGCTGCCGGGCGCAAGGCACGCATCGCCTTGCGTCTGAACCCCGATGTGGAGCCCGAAACTCATAAATACATAGCCACAGGGCAGAGCGAAAGCAAGTTCGGCATTTCATTCGACGAGGTAAAGCATGCGCTCAACAACTTGGCCAGTTATTCGGCTATCGAGATCATAGGCCTACATTTTCATATTGGTTCGGGGATTCTCAATTTTTCGGGTTTCGAGCAATTGTGTGCCAAGGTGAATCTGATCAACGATTGGTTTGCCGCTCGCGGAGTGCGAGTGCAGCACTTGAACATGGGTGGGGGCTTGGGTATCGACTACCAAAATCCGGACGCGAATATGGTGCCTGGTTTTGCTGACTATTTTGCGGTTTTTGCTGCCGGTTTGCATCTACACGGTTCGCAGAAAGTTCATTTCGAGCTGGGACGCTCTTTGGTGGGACAATGTGGCGAATTGGTGAGCCGCGTGCTATACACCAAGCGTACGGCATCGGGCGAGCAATTTATCATTGTGGACGCCGGCATGACGGAGCTTATCCGCCCGGCGCTCTATTCGGCGCACCACATGATCGAAAACCTAACGGCCGAGGCTTCAACAGAAAAAAGACCCACCGAACGCTATTACGTTGGTGGGCCAATATGTGAGTCGAGCGATATTTTTGCCTACGACGTCGAATTTCCGCATTCCAAGCGTGGCGATCTGCTGGCCATACGCTCCACGGGTGCCTATGGTTCGATTATGTCGTCGCACTATAATCTTCGCCCCACAGCGGCGGCCTATTTCTCGAAATAGATCGGTTCGCCGTTGAAGATATTGATTCCCAGCGACTTGGTGATGTACTCGATTGCTTTTTGTGCACGTACCGAGTTGCCGGCTTGATCCAAAGGAGGGGAGAAGGCAGCGATTCCAAACCCCCTGGTTGCCATGCTGGGCACGACTCCCAATACGCCGCCTCCGACCCCTGTTTTTGCAGGAATGCCGCTCGTGAAGAGCCACCTGCCAGTGTTCTGATAGAAGCCCACCGTGGCGATGAGCGATATTATTTTGGGCGATAGTTCGCCGCGAAAAACACGCACTCCGCTCACAGGGTTCACCCCGCCACATGCGATTGTGGCGCCCATGATGGCCAACTCTTTGGTTGTCACACCAACCGAGCAACCTTTTGTGTATAGGTCGAGCGATAGTTCGGGATCGTCATAAATTTTGCCGTAATTCTTCAACAACCACGCAATGGATCGATTGTTGAAATTGGTGGCACTCTCACTTTCGTATAGCTCGTCGATCACCGAAACCTCACCCCCACAAAGGGCAGCTATGTTGCCCACGATGGCTTGCCATTTAAGCTTGCCATCGCCTGCCGGCGAAATCATCGAGGCGGCCGCTATGGCACCTGCGTTGACAAGTGGGGTCGAGGGCGAGTCGCTCTCCATCAAAATTGCCATAATCGAGTTGAAAGGCAACCCCGTGGCGTCGGCCCCGATCTTGTCGAGCACCTCGTTGGCCGAATGTTGCTCCATGGCCAGAATAGCGGTTGGCACTTTGCTGATGCTCTCGATGCCGAAAACATAGTCCGTGTCGCCCACCTCAAGCACCTCGCCCGAAGGGAGAGCCACCGCAATGCCAAAAAGCGAGGAGTCTACGCCGGCCAAATAGGGGATATAATTGGCGTTGTGGCCTGTGGTGATGCCTTGAAATTTATTGTGCGCCTCCTCTATTACAGATCGTAGATCGCTGTGGCTGATAGTTTTCATCTATTTTGTTTGTATTTTGTTTTGGAAATGGAATGGAGCAAAATCGGTATCGACATTTTTCCACGACGCTTTGCGCTTGGCATAGATCACAAAAGGGATAACAATCATCACAACTGTGCCGCCAATGAGGACTCCCCACCAAGTGGAAACGGCGATTTGCCCCTCGAACATGGTCGGCATGATGAAACTCAACACCAAGGCGAGCAACGAACCGAGGAAACCAACACCGCCCACAATCCAAATCAAAAAGTTAGACTTGCGCCCAACGCAGAATGGACGCGCCGTTGATTTCATTGTGTAGCGGAGGTAGATCGCTGCCGAAAACATCAACAGATACATCACCAAATAGAGAATCACAGTCAATTGCGAAAGAATCTGATAGAACGATTGCACCGAAGGTAGCACAACAAACAGCAGGCCGAGAATGGTGACCAGTCCACCTTGCACATAAAGTATGTTCTTCTGAACGCCGGCCTTGTTCGTTTTTTGGAAGAAAGGCGGCAAGTAACCGGCCTTGCCCACCGTGAACAAACCCCGTGAAGGCCCTGCCACCCAAGTCAACACACCCGCCAAGACACCAAAGGCCAGTGCAAAAGCCATCACAGGCCCCGCCCAACTCATCTTTAAGTATTCAAAATAGTTGTCGAAACCAACCAGCAGTGATTGAGTGAGGTTGATCTTGTCGGACGGAATCACCAAACCCAGAGCGAAAGTCCCCAGCACAAAGATAAGCACAGTGGCCAGTGCGCCAATGATAATAGCTTTTGGGTAGTTTTTCGTCGGATTGTCGACCTGCATCACATGCACGCCCATCATCTCCATACCGGCATAGAAGAGAAAGATACTCGAAGCGAGCACCAAGTTGTTGAAATTAGAAAAATCGGGGATAAAACTTTGTGACATATCCATATAGTTGTGTCCGCCACTGGCCAGATAGATAATGCCAAAGACGATGAGCAGTCCGGCCGGAATAATTGTGCCGACCATGGCGCCAAATTTCGACACCTTGCCCACCCAGCCCATGCCTTTGAGCGAAATCAGCGTCGCGCCCCAATAGATCAGCAGCACAACGGCCAGCGTGAAGAGTTTGTTGGATGCCATTGTTGCATCGCTCACTTCGTTTGAACCGATAAAGGCGAGCGACACGGCACCAAAGGTGAGCACAGTGGGAAACCAGATCGTGCTTTCGATCCATTGCAAAAATATAGCCAAAAAGCCAAATCGTGGGCCGAAAGCTTCGCCCACCCAGCGGAAAACTCCTCCCTCTTTGTTGGCGAACATCGATGCCAGCTCGGCGGCCACCATCGCTGTTGGGATCAAAAAAACAATCGCTGCAAAGAGGTAATAGAAGGCCGAGGTCAGCCCATATGTTGCTTCGGCCGGCAATCCGCGCAGCGAGACTACGGCTGCCACGTTCATTATGGCGAGTGTCATCACGCCTAGTTTGGCTACCTTGCCTTTGGTCGAGGCTTTGGGGTTAGGTTTTGTGTTCATGGTATTTTCTGTATAGAGGGTTGATTGTATTTGCCGTGTAGAGTAGCAAACATTGTGCCATTTGTGTGCACGCTTTTTTGCACCGATCGGCAAAAGAGGGAATCCCCTAAAAAAAATCTCAACACAATACTAGAAATTCATAGCGTACGAAAAACCAACGTAGAACTTCTGATCACGAGGCTGAGCAAATACTAACTGAAAACCTTGGTTGAAGGTGCGGAATAATGTGAAATCGACACCTATGTTGACACCATAAGAATACATCCAACGATCATCGATCATCCTATCGGGCTGAACATAGCTACCCATCGAAAAATCGGAAAAAACACCGGCCCAAATCCTACGCAAAAAGATCACACCGTCTATACCCCAATCCGGGTACGCAATAGGAGCCGCATAATCAAAGGTAGCAGCCCAATAGCGCGTGGTGGCTTGATTGTCTATCGCCCCGCGGGGAGTGATCACCTTGGACGTGAAATTTAGATCTGCCAATTTCTGATACTGGGCACCCGCCTTTAATGTGATGGCATGGTTGGGAGCTACCCCCGGAAAATAACCGCGAGCCCAAATGCTCCATAAAGTCGAAAATCGACGATCAAAAGCCCCCGCAGCATTCAGACGCAAGGCATACCCCAGACGAGGCACCAATGAACGATAGGCCATTCGACGAGCTGACGACCACCATAATGACGCCTGATAATGGGCATAACCCAAATCGTATTTCTTTTGACCATAATCCCACAAGAGAGCATTGGCATAGTGAACAGAAAAAGTCGGCTGAAACAAACGCATCGAGTTGCCACTACTCAAATTGAGCGGCAGAGAAAGAGTCGCCCCGGCCGAAAAATACAACTCCGGCTCGGCGACATTCACATTGCCATAAATCGATTGATCGCCACCGCCATACTCTGCGTCGAGCGAAATGGTGAGCGGCAAACCTTTATAAACAAAATGCCCTTTGAGCCAATTACGCTCGTTGGCCCAACCATAAGTGGCAAACCCTTCGAGGTCACTTAGGTCGCTCTGCAAAAAAACTGTCGCCCCAAGGGCCAACCTCATCGAACGATCCTCCATCAAATAATCACCATCGAAACTAATAGGAGCCCACGAATGGACGTTGAACATATGCGGAAAACGACGATAGGGCTTCACCTGGGTTTTGGAGTGAGCCAATGTGTCGCGCTCGTAGATCGTATCGACAGCGGGCGCACGCCACTTCAAGCGAGCCGGCGAGCTAAACAGATCGCGGGGCAAACGGCTCCAAGCCACCCTCTGCGCCGTGTCGGGATCCACCACCAAGCGAGCCACCATCTGACCCGCCACTCGATCGGTCACCATAAACACCGTGTCGCGAGCAGCATGCACAGGCGCCGCACTTGCAAATTTAGAGGTCGACAATTGACGCTCATCGCCGCTGAGTAGATCGATGCAATGCACTTCGTTTTTGCCGCTAGCGATCGACGAGAAATAGAGCCGTCCATCGTCGGCTCGAAGATCAGAGACCGTGACCACACTGTTTTTGGTCAACGCGCGCTGAGTGCCCGTGCTGTCGATTGTCCCGATCCACATGCCTTGCTCGTTGAGCCCAATAAAGGCGAGTGTCCGGGTCAACGAATCGAACGCCAATCCATGGAGCGAAATATCGCGTTCCGGGAAGAAATAGCACGATGTTTTAACGAAATCACGATCAAAAAACTGGATAAAAGCTTTCATTTGCGGATCGTAGCTCACCGTTGCAAAGCCGCGCGGGCCAAGTGGTGCCACAAAATAGTGTCGCCCCGTGCGGTCGAAATTCCGGACACTTTTTGAGCGAAGATCGAGCGAGCAGATCATCGAAAAACTCTCTTGTTCATAGATCGGGTGTGTGCGATATTCTGTCCAGTAGAGCACCGAATCTTGGGCTATCAAGGGCGAAGATATTGACCCTATGTATTTTATCAGTCGTTCATCGCCCGTAGTTCCCGTGGCCTTTAAGCTCACCAAGCGAGTGGGTTTGTTCCAGTCTGTTTTTGCGGCCACCACTCCGCCCTTCACCTTGATTGGCCATTGGTAGGTGGTGTAATTTTTTGGTAGGGGAGTGGTTATGTCCTCAAAATTTTCGCTCACCTTGGCGTATGGCGCCCATAGCGAATCGAGAAGCGCAAAGCGTTTTCTTGCAATCTTGGCGTATGAGGTGCCGTAGTGACGTTTGAGCCACACCGCGTCCGGAAAAATCAAGATAGGCCAGCGCCCCGAGTAGCGCAAAATCTCGCCCCAACTATCTTCGCCCATATTCTCTTGCGCTTGGCTCATCACTTGGTAGCCATATTTATAGATGTCGGGATAGGGCAAACGAAACGAGCTGCCAATCCAGCGATCTATCAGCCGAAAATCACAGTATCCGGCCTCAAAAAGCGTGCGATAGCCCACCGTGAAGTCGGGTTGCAGGGCGCGCCCAAACTCGGCCAGCTGAGTTTCGGCAATTGTAGCGTCGCCCTCTAACTGCCAATTGCTCATCACGGCCAGCCCCAGCGAATAGCCGGCCTCGCCCAAGAGCCACGAAGCGATGCGTGTCAAACCGTGGTTGAGCGCTGTGATCTGGGTCACATGGCGCCATTCGTGGGTTAGGAGTTGTTTGTCCCACACCAAGGCATAGCTCGATGCGGGTGGCATCATCACCAGCTCCTGGCGACGCGGCGCCCAAGTCACATAACCATTAGAGACCACATTGGCCGTACGCATGATGATTGGCACTCGACGCGGAGCAACGCCAATACCGATAGAGATATAGGGGCGTATGGTGTCTAGAAACGAAACCGCATGCAGAGCCGAGCGGGTGTAGGTCGACGGAAAAATGAGTTTATAATCTTTGGTTTCGATCTTCGATAGGGGCGTAGCGCCGGAACTTCGACCAGTTGAATAGAACTGTCCATAAGCATGGCCACACAAAAAGAGAAGGGCCACCACACTGATCGCAAAACGAAGATCTCGCCTCATGCTAGAAAATAGGTGCCTCCACTAATGCTCCTTTTTGGAAGATCGGCACACGTTCCGAGGCCAAGATGTCGGTTCCATTGCCCAAGGTGACGCGTTCGAGCGAGGGTACGCGATAAGCGATCATTTTGCTACCTGATTTTTTGAGATAGTTAGTCGCCTTTGAGCCCTCGGCTACAAATTCAAGGTTATAGGGCGAAGCGGCCAGATCGGTTGGCTGAGCAAAACCGGTGGTAGGCGAAAAACGGAAAGCCACCAAACGATTTTTACCGGCCTCGGGAACTACCGAAAAACTATGCTCAGAAACTTGCACATAACGTTTGCCGATAAAAAGCGCCAAATATTCGGCCTCCAAGCGGTTCATTTCGGCAAGAGCTGCCTTGAGGCCTTCGCCAAAGACATATTCGCCCGACTCGCCAGTGATCAGATCGAGCCTGCTGCGACGAATACGGAAGATCACGGCAGCCGCATCGGCGGCTAGTTGCTCGGTTGATTTTTCGACCGCACTGCTACGTTCCACGCTCAGGCCGGCTGTCGAATTATCGACAATGGTCGAAGTCCCCATATCGAGGAAAGGCAACTTCGATCCAATCTTAGCGCCCAAAAAATCTTTGTCGGCAGCCAACGGGGTGAGGCTCACCGTGCGCGGCTCGATCCACGTAAAGACTTTGGCCAGCGCGCTACTTTTTTCGTCGAGCGCAAAAACCATTGCCGGGTCGGGCTCGGTGGTCCAAGTCAATCGCGCATCGATTATCTTGTAGTTTTCTTTGTCTGACATCGGAGCACCGGTGACTCCCAAAAATTGCGCCGCAAAGCGAGCATACGGGCCGCGAACGACCACCTCACGTTCCACCCTCACCACACCCTCCACCACAGTGCGAGGCAACGAATATGCGTCCACCATTGCGCCTACGCCTTGTTTGTAGGCCGAAATTTGAGCCGTCGCGCCAAGGGCCATCAAAGCCGCCGCGCAAGTGATAACTATTTTTTTCATCTTTTTTGGTTTTTTTATGTGTGTAACTGAAAAACGATTTTATTTACTCTACCCGAAGTTCAACAACGAAAAAACAATCCCCCCCGAAAGGTCACCAAGCCTATAAAATATTGAGCACCTGCTCTTTGATCTTTTCTAATTCATCTTTCATCTCCACCACCAAGCGTTGCATATCGTGGTGGTTGGCCTTGCTGCCCAATGTGTTTATTTCGCGCCCCATTTCTTGGGCTATGAAGCCGAGTTTACGCCCCGCGTCGCCTCCTTGTGAGGCTACTTGACGAAAATAATTCAAGTGTTGTTTGAGTCGTACTTTTTCTTCCGTGACGTCGAATTTTTCGAGGTAATAGATAATTTCGGCCTCAAAACGATTGTTATCCACGGCCACGGCAGCCTTGTCGAGGTTCTCTTTTAGTCGAGCACGAACGGTTGCAATGCGCTCGGCCTCGAAAGGCTCGATGGCGGTCAACAAACGCTCGATGGTCGCTACCCGAGGCAGCAAATCGGCAATGAGAACCGCCCCCTCTTGGGTGCGAAAATCGTTGAACGCCTTCAATGCCGTGGCCGCCGTGGCCGACAACACCGCAAGCTCGGCCGGCGAAACATCAACTCGATCGCCCGAAGCCAACACGTCGGGCAAACGCAAGATCGAACCAAACAGAGGCTCCGTGTCCAGATCGTAGCCCACCTCGCGCGAAATAGTGAGCAACTCTTTGTAATAGGCGCGAAACGCATCGCGATTAATGTGCGACAGAGCATCGGCGCCCGACACTTCGTATTGAATCATCATTTCGGCCTTGCCTCGCGATATGTGTTGCGCACAAAGCGAACGCAAATCTTGCTCCGCGCCACGGTAGATCGATGGCAAACGCAACGACAAATCAAACGACTTGCCGTTCAAACTACGCACCTCTACCGTGATCTTACGGTCGGCACTTTGGCCCACCGCGCACCCATAACCTGTCATTGATTGTATCATAATATTGCTGTTTTGTTCTGCGTAAAAAAAATAATTTAAGGTGAACCCTTCTGAAATCCCTCCCCCTTTTCTTTCGTTAATAGCCCAAAGTACGGAAATTTTTGTTTGGAATTTTCACCTCGTACGACCGTCCGCTGTTATTGTCGTATTGATAGCTCCTAATCCACGGGTTCAAAATCCGAAGCACCTTATAATTAGTCCCATGTTTGTGCGCCAAATCAGACCAATCTATATCACGATCATTCACCTGAATCGTTGTGTAATTGACAAAAGGACGCAAGTAGTCATCGGCGGTGAGTATAAAACCATAACGGGCAGGATCCTTTTCGATGATCTTCATCGACAAAATACGAAACACATAGCGCATCGTCTCTTCGGGCAGAAATAGATCGTAATAATTTGTCACCCCCTGTGTCTGAGCCCTCCGCGAAACACCCGTCAAGCCTAGGTTATACGAAGCGGCCGCCATTGTCCAATTCCCATAACGCTCATAACTGTTTTTGAGGTATTGCGCCGCGGCACGAGTCGAAGCCTCCATCTGAAAGCGAAGATCGACATTTTCGCCCGTCTCCATGTCGTAATCCTTGGACGCCGACGCCATAAACTGCCACAAACCCGCCGCACGCGCCGACGAAGAAATATTAGGGTTCAATCCGCTCTCGGCCATACAAAGAT
The DNA here is from genome assembly GCA_036661755.1 of Mucinivorans sp. Lineage (GTDB taxonomy): Bacteria > Bacteroidota > Bacteroidia > Bacteroidales > Rikenellaceae > Mucinivorans. The sequence continues at coordinate 14,207 of JAVWYC010000016.1, forward strand.
ACTTAAAATCGGTAGGCACACCATACTCTTTTAATATTTTTTCGATATACGGGAAATAACGCGTCGTGGCTCGCAAAGTTTGCAGGGTACGCGAGTGCATATACATGCTCACACTCAGTTCGCGCTCCAACGCCTGGCTCACATCAGGATATTCGAGCGGCACACGCTCGCCAGCAAAATCGAGCCCCGAAGGCAATGGAGCAAAATAAACAGGCGCCACATCCACCTTTGCACCACTCGACACAGGAGTAGCACCCACACAATTCATAACCAAAGTTGCACATAAAAATACAAAAATTATTTTCCTCATTTTTCCTATAAATTTTCTAACAATAAATATCCAATCATCAAACCAATAAAAACCAATAACCCATAACGCAACACCGGCATCGGAATGTGCGAAGCATAGCGAGTTGCAAAATAGGCCCCAATTATATTACCCACACCATGCACCAAACCAAAAGCCCAATTCACCTCGCCATTGAGCGCAAAAACAACAAGCGAAAAAATAGTGTAAATCAACACCACAAAACCCTTCATCGCATTGGCCTGCAATAAATTATAGCCCAAACCCATGATAAAGAGCGAGAGAAATAAATAACCCACTCCAATATGAAAAGCACCACCATAAAAACCAATACCCAGCAATAAAACATAGTGTATCAGTCGAGGACTGCTCGCGTTATCACGCCCTTTGAGCGCCTTGCTAGGGTCGAAAAGCAACATCGCAAAAAGTAACGCCAATACACCTACCAAAATTAACACAAAAAACGTGTTGTTGATGCGCGACACAAATTCTGAGCCCAAAACAGCGCCAATCACCGTGGGAATGGCAAACTTCAAAGCTAACGAAAAATCGATAAGACCCTGACGCATAAAACCAAAAGTCATTGTCACGGTCTGAAAAATAACGGGGATCCGATTCGTGGCGTTGGCCACCGAAAGAGGCAAACCTAGAAACGAAAAGAGCGAAATCGTGATCACCGCCGCCGCACCTGCAAAAGTGTTGATCACACCCACCACAATACCACTAATAACGAGCGTTATAATTGTTACAATATCCACTATGTTATGATTTCAAATTTATCGGCGTCCCTCCATGCGGGGAAACTACTGCGAAATTGCTCTAATTTATCGATCGAAACGAGTGCCTGAATCGTCTCTTGCTCGTCTCTTGCAGCCCGGGCCAAAGGCTCACCCTTGAAGTCGAGGATCATCGTGTCGCCCAAGTAATGCTCCGCCGGATCGTCGCCCACACGATTGACACCCACCACGTATGCCTGATTCTCGATAGCGCGCGCGGCAAGCAATGTACGCCAAGCAAAAGAACGTACCCCCGGCCACGAAGCTACATAAACCAATACATCATAATCGCCCCTAAAACGCGAAAAAACCGGGAAACGCAAATCATAACAGATCAAAGTGCAAATGCGAACCCCCAAATACTCCACCACCACACGATCATAACCCGAAGCGTAATGCTCGTTTTCGCCAGCCATGCGAAACGTGTGACGCTTGTCGTAAGTCCGCTCCACACCCCCTTGTGGAGTGATGAAAAACAGACGGTTATAATGCACCCCATCGTGAGCAATAGCAGCACTGAAAATCAACGCGCGACCACTGTCACGAGCCAAATCCGTCATTTGGCTCACAATGGAACCTTGCATTGATTGCGAAATGCGATCTGAGTTCATCGAAAAACCGGTGGCAAACATTTCGGGCAAAACCACCAAATCGGCACTGCTGGCGAGCACCGCTCGACGAGCAGAACGCAAATTTTGCTCCACATCTTGCCATGCAACATTGAACTGCACGGCAGCTATTGTCAATTCACGAGCCATATTCTGAAAATTATTTTCCTATAAAACATGCAGCGACAAAGTTATCAATTTTTTTGTAACTTTGCCTTCAATATGAAGATAAATCCAGGCATAATCAACTCACTGACCATTGTACGTCAAAGCGACAATGGGCTCTACCTAGCCGACACCGAGGGAACCGAAGTGCTGCTACCCAACCGCTATATCCCCACCCAAGCTACCGAGGGTTGGGCGGCTGGCGACACACAAAACGTCTTCGTCTATTTCGATTCCGAAGATCGAATCGTGGCTACAACCGACACTCCGAAGCTGATGGTTGGTCAGATCGCCGCCCTTAGGGTGGTGAGTGTGACTCGCATTGGGGCCTTTATGGATTGGGGGCTGCCGAAAGATCTTTTTGTTCCCTTTGCCAACCAAGTAGTGGCAATGCACACGGGCGAAATCCATACCGTGGGGGCGTATGTCGACAACACAACGGGGCGCATTGTTGGTTCGACCAAAATCGGTAAATATTTCAACAACGACACGATCACCGTTCGTCCCGGGCAAGAGGTGTCGATTTTTGTGGCTCAGGATCGTGATAGGGGCTATCGTGTGGTGATTGATTCGCGTCATTGGGGCATGCTCTATCACAATCAGATTTTCCAACCGGTGGCTATTGGTGATACGCTGAGGGCGTTTGTTAGCAAGATTGCCGAAGATGGTAGGATTGATGTTTCGCTTCAAAAGCAAGGATTTCAGCAGGTTCAGACGGCTTGTGACGTGGTGTTTGAATTATTGGTCGACGCTGGTGGTCGGTTGGAGTTGGGGGATAAGAGTGACCCTGCGATGGTTCAGCTTCATGCGGGAATGAGCAAGAAGGTATTTAAGCGTGCTGTGGGTTTTTTGATGCGTCAGGGCAAGGTTCGTTGCGGTGAGTTTTCGACGGAGCTTATTTCTGTTGATGCGCCTGTGGAGCAGGGTGGTGATGTAGGTGGTGATTCCGCGGTGCAGGAGTAGTTTTGTTTGTTATATCTTGGGTTTTATTCCTTTTCTAGCTTTTTAGTTTGTACTATTTGTTTGTTCTATCTTTTTAGTTTGTACTATTTTGGTTC
>JAVWYC010000017.1:0-246 GCA_036661755.1 Mucinivorans sp.
CGCTCATAGACAGCACTATGCTTCTTATCGATCTCCACAAGTAGCTTGTTCGATGATATGAAAGCAATCTCGGCTGCCGAAAAAAAAGCCGACAAGACTAACGAAACTATGATAATTACGATAATCGAACTATCCACTTTGATTTAATGTTTTTATTTTTCTTTCTATCCTCACACTATTTAACTACCACTCAGCATATTAGCAGCCCCGATCCACCCCGCCCTCAGGCCTATTCCCATTCTTCGC
>JAVWYC010000017.1:256-16542 GCA_036661755.1 Mucinivorans sp.
ACTTTACTCTGTTCAATGTCAACGACGAACCGCCGGGAGCCACCGATCCCTCTTGGACAGGTTGTTGTGTCACCGAGTCGGTGGCCACAGAGTCCGATGGCGCAACTTCCATCGTCCCCCTCGTATTGCGGAAGGTCCAACGTTTGAAGCCTCCGTCCGACTCGAAGCCAACACCTCGATATTCGCTGTTACCATCAATCACTCGCACAAATTTATCGGTATAAATTCGATCGCCTTTCTGATCCCAGAACAGCTCTTGGGTATAGAGTGTTTTATCGTCTTCAATATTACGCCCCACCACATTACCTCGCGCTTGCCATATCTCTTTTTTCTCGTCGAAGCGAGCATAATCGGCCACCAAATCCGACAAAACAGCATGCGTTGTGTCGTCAAAAGTTTCGACCAAAATGCCCTGCTTAAACTCCGAAAAAGGTTCTTTGGCCAATTCAAAACGTTCCATCAAAGGCGTTGTCATGCGATACGTTTTCGACCCATTTTTGCTCTCCACGCTCACCAATTCATGCGCAATTTGGGTCGGTGTAGTTTCGGGGTCTTCAACCGTTGCTTTGATGGTTTTCGCCCCACAGCCCACCATCATAAAAAGCAAAAATATGTGCAGATAAAGTTTGTTCATGCTTTATTTGACTTCAAAATCATTTTTCTTCATCGAGCTTGGGAATCGATTATAAACCAATACGGTACGTACCGCTTTTGGGAGCACAAAGTCTTTTCAGCAAAGCACTTCATCTTCCAAAAGCGGTACGCAAAACTCTTAGAAGCTGTTTCAATTTGTTTTAACAATTTTATTACTGCAATTTTCGAGTCTATTTTTTCGATGATTAGCCGAGATAGTAGTGGACTACAACTCAAAAATCAGCGGAAAAAGAGGACAAAAAGGGTGGTAGTAAAATGCCGGAAAGAAATTGAAACAGCTTCTTAATTAAGAGTCGCCAACTAGACCCGTTCTTCTATTAACGCTCGCGAACCGTTGTACGTCCACTCACCCAGCCACAATTAACCGAATAACCTTGCCCCGGTTTTAAGTCACGTTGGAAAGTATCTTCAACCTTAGGGAAGGCTGCCGAATACGACGCAATTTGTCGGTTAATATTTTCAACTTGTGATGGTTGATCGGCCAGTTTTGCACGAGCCTGCACCAATTGATCGACAACCAACCAATAAGCGGCGCTCAGTTCAAATCCGCCGCATGAGCGAACGCCTCCCGCATAGGCTTCGGCCAAGATCAAATAGGCAACGCCTGCTTTCGCTTCGTCAATTGCAATTGCTTGACGAGCAAACTCTGCTGCTTCTTTATATTGAGCTCCACCCAGACACGAGCTGGCTGCGCTCAAAACATAAGCCATCTTGCGAGTTGGATCTTGCTCGCTAGTGATAGCCACTTTGAAATACTCGACTGCTTTTTTGTAATCTTTTTTCAATTCGCAAGAAGAAGCCAGCATAGCGGCCAACTCAGGTGAAGGCTCGATTGCATAATACTTTTCGGTCAAAGCCAATTGGAAATCGCTGTTACATTTGCTACGCGAAAGGAGCGACAAGATTTGCTTAACCAAATCTGCGTTAGTTGGATCGGCCTCATATTTTGGGCGGAAAATATTTTCGATATTTTCGCACGATGCAGCTCCCGACGCGCCAAAAAGCGATTCCAGATTAGAAAGGGCTTGATTGGCATCCTCGCTGCCTATGTCAGAGAGCAAAGAAGAGAGCTCCTCAAACGATTTGAGGTACTCTTCGGCCGAAATGTCGTCCAATTTGAAACTTTCGGTGAGCGAATTAAAAAATGTAGTCACCAGAGCTGGGTCCACATCATGGCCGCCAATTTTCACAGCTTCGCGAAAAAGTCCGAACACTCTTTCGTGGTTAGAAGGGTCAGCTTCGTTCACCAGCAACGCTTTTTGTGCCGACAAATAAGCCTTGCCATATTTTTGATGATCGCCAAAGAACTCGATACGTTTGTCGAATATGTTAAGCAAAGTATCAAGATAGGCAGTGCGTTCAACTTTCGATGTTGCACGCGCCATCTTGCCACGATAGATTTCAGCAGCCCAAATATACATGTTCATTGACACTTTTGGGGCAGCCACAACTAGTTTTCGGTAAAAGCCCAACACATCTTCGTATGATTTTGTGTTATATGCATGTTGCAAATAACTATACGTTTTTGCATTTTCTTCTCTTTGGGCCGGATCCTCGCCATAACGTTCAGGAAGAGCTTGTTGCTGTGCACTAACAGTTATTGTTGTTGCGCATACGATCATTGCTAGCAAAAGAAATCGTTTCATCATTTAGAAATATTTTAATTATTTATATCTGTTATTCAGTATCTTAACGTTAAACCACACCCAAAAAATTATCTTTCGTCGCGCGATTTTTTTTGATTCGAGCTCGATTAATTAAATTTACGTTTACGGAACCAGCCGTCGTCGCCAAAGAGCGACACCCCAAGAAAAATACGCCAATATTGTTCAAAAGCCTGCCCGGCCACCTTCGCCCCACGTTGACCATATTCAAAACCCACACTAGCCATTGAAGCGCTGCGTAATTTCAGAGGTATATCGGCTCCCAGGGTCACCGAATATTCATTAGTTGGATAATTATCGCGCATCAAATAAGAATTCGAGTAACGGAAACCGGCTTTGTATGTCCATCGCGACATGGCGCTACGAATACTATATCGATCCGGCGTATATTGCACCCCAAAACGCACATCGTGCTTGGCTCGGAGTGTTATTTTGTGATCTTGCGGAATATCGAACGCTCCGCTCCAATCTTGATATGAATAATCAACGCCAAAACCTACGTATTTATTAGAAAAGAATATCCCGCCGGCATATTTTTCGGGAATTACTAATGACGCTTTTTCTGCTACATAAGAGATCGTATCGCTAATTGCACTATTAATTGGCGATGAGCTATAAGTTGTTTGACGCGTTTTAGCATTAGCTCGCGGAGAATAAGTAGCACCAAACGACAGAGCGGCTTCCGGCCCAACGCGAACGCTATATTGCAAACCAAAGTTAAAAGTAAAACGCGACAGGTGTATGTTTTGCACAGTTTTAATTGAGCGATAAACATCAGAGGTCAACATCGGGTAAATATCGGCATTATAGTAACGATCAATCACGCCGAAGTTATAGTTGGCCGTAGCCCCGGCCGACAGACCTCGCACGAGCACCACGCCCAGATGAGCACTCAGAGCCGCAATGCCACCCTGCCCCTTGTAATCATAAACTGTCCGCCCTATATTCTCAATTATCGAAGGATTATTGTCCACCACCGACGAACTATAACCAACCGAACTGACGGGAGTCAACGAAACGCCAAAACCCACCCCACGAGCCAAAGGAAAAGCTAAGCCAAGGTCGTGTATGTTGAAATTATTATAAGAGGTACGATTGTTAACTGTCTGTGAGTAAGCGTTGTAACTTTCAGCTCCGAAGTTAAAGATCGCGCTTTTTTGAGCGATCGCACTGAGCGAGGCCGGGTTGAGGTAATTGAACACATCAACTCGCCGCATAGCAACACCAAGGCCGCCCATCAAACGATTTGCAGTGTTACCGCCAACGCTCAATTCACCGATACCATACATAGTATAAGGCGAAAAAACGCTCGATGAGCTACCTTCTTGAGCCACCACACACAACGACAGCAGGCTCAAACAAAGAGTTAAACCCAACGTTAATAATCCTCTACGCATACTGCAAAAATTTCATAATCAATAGTCCAAAATCATATGCAGTCCATTCAACACTGCATCATTGTCGACAAATATCGTGTTTTTTATTCGTTTTTCAAAATAAAGTGCATCTCCACCCGTAAAAAATATTTTTCCATCTGGTTTTTCGTTCATAAAACGAGCAATATAGCCTTCTATTTCGAGCACAATGCCACACGTTACGCCTTGAATGATAGCATTTTGTGTGTCGCGTGCAAATTCAACTTCCCATTCCATCTTTTTCGCTCGACAAAGAGGCAAACATGCCGTCGATCGGTTCAAAATCTCGAAACGCATAGCCATTCCCGGCGATATATTGCCCCCCAAGTAGCGACCACAAGCACTCACCCGATCGATTGTCAGAGCCGTCCCCAAGTCGAAAAGCAAGATTTCAGACTCCGGGAAATGACCATTTGCCGCCACTGCCGCTGCCAAACGATCGGCCCCCAAGGTTGATGGGCTAAGGTATGTATTGACAAGCGGCGTTGGGGTGTGAGCAGGATCAAACACCACAAAATGATCGAACTCAGATGCCAAAAACTGCTCCAAAGATTGATCGTGGGCGCGTGTGGTGGCCAATATGGCACGTTGCAATGAGTTATGAGCCGAAAGCACTTCGCGTAAATCATTAACAGCCAACGTGTTGTACGAAAAACGCTCCACCACCGAATCTTTGTCGTAGAGCGCAATTTTCGCTTTTGTGTTGCCAATATCGATCACCAAATCCATATCAATGTTGTGATTTTCAGTGAATTAGAGTATCAACATCGCATCGCCGTAGGTGCCGAAACGATATTTTTCTTCCTTAGCCAATTTATAGAGCCCCATAATTTCATCAAAACCAGCAAAGGCCGACACCATCATCAATTGCGTTGAATATGGCAGGTGGAAGTTGCTAATCATACAGTTAGCCACCGAAAAATCGTAAGGCGGAAAGATAAATCGATTGGTCCAACCGTCGAACGGTTTGAGAAAGCCCTCCGAAGAGACCGAACTTTCGATCGTACGCATCACCGTTGTCCCGACAGCGCATATGCGCTTCGATTTTTCGCGAGCCACATTCACTCTATCGGCCGCCGTTTGGCTAATAATTATCTGTTCGGAGTCCATTTTATGTTTGGTCAGATCCTCGACATCGACCGAGCGAAAAGAGCCAAGCCCAACATGAAGAGTCACCATGACAGAATCCACCCCTTTGATTTCCAGGCGTTTAAGGAGTTGCTTAGAGAAGTGCAACCCGGCTGTTGGTGCAGCGACCGCCCCTTCGTTGGCCGCAAAAATCGTTTGATAACGTTCCTTATCGCTTTCGTCCGGTTTGTCGCGGATCCAGCGTGGCAGCGGGGTCTCGCCCAGTTTATAGAGCGCCTGACGGAACTCCTCGTAGTTTCCGTCGTACAGGAAACGCAACGTCCGCCCACGCGAGGTTGTGTTGTCGATCACTTCGGCCACCATCGCGTCGTCGTCGCCAAAATAGAGTTTATTGCCAATCCTGATTTTGCGTGCCGGGTCGACCAAAACGTCCCACAAACGCCCTTCGGGAGCTAGTTCGCGGAGCAAAAAGACCTCAATTTCGGCCCCCGTTTTTTCTTTATTGCCATACAGGCGTGCCGGAAAAACCTTAGTGTCGTTCAAAATCATCACGTCTCCATCTTTGAAGTATGAGATTATATCCTTAAACACCTTGTGTTCAACCTTTTTAGTCCGCCTATCGTAGACCATCAAACGCGATTCGTCGCGATTTTCGGTAGGATATTTGGCCAACATTTCTGGCTCAAAGTCGTATTTGTATTGTGATAGTTTCATATTAAGTATATACGTATTTTTGTGCTACTTTGTTTCATCGTCCGACTCATAAAGAGAAAGTAATTCCATCGCTTGATCAAGATCGAGCGCGTCATGCACCGAATAGCCTCCATTTTTTGTTCTGCGAAGTTCGGTCAGATAGGCCCCCGAACGAAGCTCCACGCCCACATCGCGTGCCAAAGAGCGAACATACGTACCCTTGGAACATTCGACCCTAAGCGTTAAATATGGCAATTCAAAACGAAGCGTCTCGATGTCATAAATTTCGATGTCGACCGCTCGAAGCTCCACCTGCTGCCCATCGCGCGCATAGAGGTAGGCCCTCTTGCCATCGACCTGTTTGGCCGAATAAATTGGCGGCACCTGCTGTTGCATGCCACGGAAATTCTCCACCACGCGATCCACCATTTCACGCGTAATATGCTCATATTCAAAACGTTCACTCACCGGATGTTCGGCATCATAGGAGACCGTCGTTGCACCCAATTCGAGCGTAAAAACATACTCTTTGGATTGCGCTTGCAGTTTTTCGACCTGTTTGGTATCTTTCTCCGTACAGATCAACAAAACGCCGGTGGCTAGTGGGTCAAGCGTGCCTGCGTGACCTATTTTCACCTTACGCGGATAACCGGCGTGAAGCATCGTGTATTTGAGTTTACGAACCACATCGCTCGAAGTCCAGCCAAGCGGTTTATCTATATTAATTACCATATCAAAGCCGTTATACCAACCACTGCACAATAAATGGCAAAGTAATAAATCTTGCCGCGCGCCACAATATTAATCATCACACGACAGGCAAACAACCCGCTCGCATAAGCGGCCACAAAGCCCAAAAGCAAAGGCAAGCCTGCTTGGTCGAAAGAAATAGCACCACCGAGGATCTCCAAAAAAGCCTCGCCCAAAATCGGAACAAGCACCATCAAGAACGAAAACTTCGCCAAATTCGCCTTTTCATCGCCCAGCATCAAGCCTGTGGCGATTGTGGCTCCCGAACGCGAAATGCCGGGAATAACGGCCACCGCTTGGGCTAGACCAATGACAAAGGCGTTGGAATAGCTCACCGGATGAGCCTTTTTCTTGCGATAGGTACTAATGAAATGTGCCGCCGTGAGCAGCGCCGACGTGATGAGCAACATGGCACCGATAAATCCAACCGTCGAATTAAACAACGCCTCCACTCGATCTTTGAAAAACAGCCCCACCACAAGCACCGGAACCATAGAAAGTATGATTTTGAGCAAATATTTCGTCTCATCGTTCATCGTAAACTTCATACCCCCGCGCAAAAGACGACCAATATCGCCCCAAAAAACGGTGATCGTAGCCAGCACAGTGGCCGCATGAACCATCACCTCGAACGTTGTATTGCCATCGGGCTCAATGCCCAACATACTCTGCATCAAAACCAAATGGCCGGAAGAGCTAACGGGCAGAAACTCGGTCAGTCCTTGCAACAAACCGAGCAAAATTGCTTGAAACCAATCCATCTATTTTTCAGTTTTTTTATCGCGATACATAATTGCAACACCCTCGGCCGTAAGCCCCGCCAAGAGTAAGATCGGAGCTACCCAAAGTCGACGAAAAGAGAACATCTCGTACGAAAATTCGTGAGCCGGATCCGCCGAACCACCCCCCGATAGCAACACAAAACCGAGCACCAAAAGCACTAAGCCAGCAAGCATAATCATGTAATTTTTCTTTGTAAATATCATTGTTTTTGACTTTTAATTGACATATAACTAAACAAAACAGCCACCGCCACTCCACCCATCACCATCAAAGAACCGAGCAACAGACTCACCCCAAGATCCAAGGCCAAAGTGGGCATCAAAGCATACAGATATTGATCTAACGCGATGAGTACCACCGCGCTACTCACACCAGCCGCAACGCCGGCAATCAAGGCACTGGGCACAATGGCCACCATTTTTTTATTGCGCTGCACCCACGCCCAAACAATCACAAAGAGTAGCACCAAAATCACCACCCCCAGCGCCCCGATCACTATCTTGACGACCTTCGTTATTTGGTCTATCAATCGCTGGCGAGCGGAGGCTAACGATGGATCGCATAATGTCTCTCGCACAGCCCTTTGCGAAGAAAAAGCTGTCAACAACCGCCCCGCAGCCGCGCTCCCGCCATGATAATAGACCTCAAAAGAGGCGGGCAAACCAATATCCATCTGTGGCTTCATGCCAAGCGCTCGACTAAACTCTTGCTGAGCATCGGCGCTCGAAACATAGAGCACTCGATCCACCTCTTTTTGTGCTCGGATCAGTTTTTCGATAGCTGCCAAATCGGCCGAGGTCACCGTGTCGGTCAGCACCACAGAAAGAGCTACCGGCGAAATCACACGATCCAACGCCCGAGCCCCATGTTTATTGGCAAGCACGATCCCATAAGTCAACACACCGAGCAACAAAAGAGACAGGAAAAGGCTTATAATCAAGGTCAAATATCCTCTACTTTTCATCTTGCATTTACATTTTTTCGTCTTACGACCGCCGCCACTAACGCCGCCAAAGCGCCCACAAGCAATAATATTGAACACACACGAGTGACACCGGAAACAACAGCAAAATGCGGCGCGGCAAAACGCCACACCACTTGATGTTCGCCCCGGGGGATCTCCACGGCACGCAAAACATAGTCCACCCTAAGAGGCAAAGCCTCCTCGCCGTCAATATATGGAACCCAACCCGGATAATAAATCTCCGAAAAAACGGCCAATCGCGGCTCGTTGGTTTTCACGTTATAGGTGAGTCGATTGACGCGATAATCAATCAATTTCACATAAGCCGCACTATCGCCCACCAATGTTCGCTCGCCATTCGATTGGTTCTCGAAGCGACGATCTATCACTGCCGTTGTGGCCGGGTGCAGAGTGTCCAGAGCGGCCATCTCTTCGTCGGCCGAGGCCACCACCCTCACCGTGTCCACAAACCAGCCATTGCCCAGAGCGCTGCCATTGACCTGCACTCCTTGCTCGGTGATGAAGTACTTGGCGTTGAGCATATTATAAGTAGACATGTTCATTTTTGAGAGTTGATGGTCGATCAATTCTTGGTAACGACGCATTTTTGCTGCATTATAGCCACCTATCGAGCGGTGGAAACGCGAAGTTGTCGCTTCGGCAAACGGATTACCGGATCCAAAATTGGCCACGCGATAGTTTGTTGTATCGGCTAGGATCAGTTTATCATTTTCGTTAGGGACTACTTCTCGAGCCGCGCGCACGGTCATAAAATCCGAAGGAGCGATATACCGACGATCGACACCAAACATATCAACCACCACCAAAACGCCGAGCACTATATATAATAGGTGTACTTTCACCTTTCCTTTGAAATAGAGCCACAAAGCGCCCGCGCTCAAAACGACCAGCAACAAAGTGCGCCAAGCATCGGCACTCAAAAGAGTGGCACGTTCGACCTCCATCGCCCCCAGCACCTCATCCGGCAATTTCATAGCCGCGTCGCTCGGAGCCGTGAAAGACATAGCGGAAGGCAACACCACAGCCGCCAGCAACGCAACCCCACCCGCGATAGCCGTACTAAGAAATAGCTTTTTTTGAATCAACGGTTGGATCAACGGATTTTGATTGGCTTGGTTGATTGCTTTTTGAAGACCATATATTGCCAAGAAAGGAATAGCCCATTCCATCACCACCAAGATCATCGACACGGTGCGGAATTTGTTGTACAGAGGCACATAATCCAAGAAAAAATCGGTCAGCCACATCATGTTTTTGCCCCAAGCGAGCATAATGGCCAGCAACATTGGCGCCACAATCCACCATTTTTGTCGCCCGGAGAGCACCATAAAGCCAAACAAAGCCAGAAATATCATCACCGCCCCAATGTATACAGGCCCTTCGGTGAAGGGTTGCGAACCATGGTATGAGGGTAGATTTGCGTAAAAATCTTTTGGTACATTATATTTTTTGAGCACTTGATCCACTTCGCCCCCCTCTTGGAAATCACGCCCACCGCCATATAAATTCGGAATGAAAGTGTTGAAAGTTTCACCCACGCCGTAGCTCCACTGAGTAGCATAATCTTTATCGAGACCCGAACTTTGTTGAGCCGCGCCATCGGTTCCCAACGTTTGATGGGTCAATTCGCTAGGCCCACGGGTCGAATCTTTGGTGTAGGAAGCCGTGTAATATAGAGAAACAAAATTACTACCAACAGCCAAAATCGCTACCCCTAAAATCACCGCCGTACGAAAAGCAAAACCACGAAGCACTTTTTCTTTATAACTTCTCACAAATTCGTTCACAAAGAGAGCAATCACCACAAACAAAAAATAATAAGCGATCTGTGGGTGATAGGCCGCAATTTCGAGCGAAGCGAAAATGCCCAACAACGCTGCACCAGTCCATAAATTCTTGCGATAAGCCCACCACATAGAACCTATCATGGGAGCCACCCATTGCAATGCCCACATCTTGGTTATGTGACCGGCCCCAATAATAATCGGAAAATAGGTCGACAAACCATAGGCCAGCCCCCCGATAATGGCCAACCACGCATTGACACCAAACATAAGTAGCATCAGATAGAAACCCGCCATGGCAAGAAACAACATCGACGAGGGCTGACCTAAAATATTGAGGTAGTGCATATTGTTGCCAATATAGCGACCCTGAGAATTTATGGTGGTGGTGTATGATGGCATGCCGCCAAACATACGCCCCATCCACTGTGGGTGCTCGTCGTATTTGGCCATGTGCTCTGTCACATCGACCGCCATGCCGCCAGCACGCACCATATCGCCCTGTTCGAGCGCCTTGCCTTGAAACTGCGGATAGAAAAACAGCATCGAAACGGCTGCAAATATCACCAAAGCCACAACGTGTGGCAGCACCTTTTTGATTATCATCTCTTTATTAAATATCGTTTATAGAACCACCTGTAAAACCTTCGCCACGCTAAACCCCACACCACACCCGTCAACAAACCAAAGGCAATATCCATCGGGTAATGAACCCCTAAATAAATACGCGAATAAGCCACCAAAACCACCCAAAAGCTCAACAACCACCAAGCCCAACTACGCGATATAACCCCACCGGCCAAGATCAAAAAAGCCATACAATTGGCCGCATGCGAACTCACAGTCCCGAAACTTCCACCCTGGTATCCATAGACGGTATGCACCGATGAACTGATCGGGTCGTAGTGTGTGGGGCGCAGTTTGGGTAAAATACTTTTGAAGAGGCCCGCCGTTTGATCGGCACAAAGAATCATCAAAGCCGCCATCACCACAAAAGCCACCACACCCGACACTCCCACCCGACGATAAACGTGCCACACAATAAAAATGTAGAATGGGATCCACAACCACGTTGTCGAAGCATAATACATCACAAAATCGAGTAGCGCTCCACCGTCAAAATTCAAGGCCAGTAGCCACGCTCTATCAAAATCCCAAGGTGCAATCATTATATGTTCATGTGTGCTCAAAAAAATACTCAAAAAAATCGCCGCTCCCTCCCCTATCCGACACCCTCCCCCCCCCCCACCTTGCAACCACAAGGGGGTAGTTGCTCCATATAGTATGGGAGTAACTACCCTCTAAAAATCAGTTAATATAAAAATACTCCGTCTTCTTCGTAGCAATAGCAATCACAAAACGAATAGTTTATCAAAAAATGCAGCTTCCGGGAATCGAGCTCTTCTAGACGGACTTTTTTAGCTAACAATCGGAACTTACCCCTAAGTAAGTGCGACTTTCAATAACCAAAGTCCAACAAGAAAACGATTTTCCAGAAGTCAACAAATATTATTTAGCGTAGGCCACCGATCGCGTTTCTCGTATCACAGTCACCTTGACTTGCCCCGGATAGGTCATTTCGTCTTGGATTTTGCGAGCGATTTGCGCCGATAAATATTCAGCTTCGGCGTCCGACACTTTTTCTGACCCAACAATCACGCGCAATTCGCGACCTGCTTGGATAGCAAATGTTTTGAGCACCCCTTGGTGCGCCATCGCCAAATCCTCCATCTCTTTGAGTCGTTTGATATAATTTTCCACCACTTCGCGCCTTGCGCCGGGACGCGCACCACTAATGGCATCACACACTTGCACGATGGGCGATATGAGCGAGGTCATTTCTATTTCGTCGTGGTGTGCACCGATGGCGTTCACCACTTCCGATTTTTCTTTGTTACGTTCAGCTATTTTCATACCAATAATTGCGTGAGGCAATTCCGGTTCATCATCCGGCACTTTGCCTATATCGTGCAACAGGCCTGCGCGTCGAGCGATCGAGGCATTGAGCCCCAATTCGGCCGCCATTGTGCCGGCTAGGTTAGCCACCTCGCGTGAGTGTTGGAGCAAGTTTTGCCCATACGACGAACGATATTTCATCTTACCCACCAAGCGTATCAATTCGGCCGACAGCCCATGCACCCCAAGGTCGATGGCCGTACGTTTGCCCACTTCCACTATTTCTTCTTCGATTTGAGCCGTCACTTTTGTCACCACTTCTTCGATTCGAGCCGGGTGAATACGTCCATCGGTCACCAGTTGGTGGAGCGACAGGCGAGCGATCTCGCGTCGAATAGGGTCAAAGCCCGACAGAATAATGGCCTCCGGAGTGTCGTCCACCACGATTTCCACCCCCGTAGCGGCTTCGAGTGCGCGGATATTACGTCCTTCGCGCCCAATGATACGCCCCTTAACCTCGTCGGAGTCGATATTGAAAACAGTGACCGAATTTTCGACGGCAGCCTCGGTGGCCACGCGTTGAATAGTTTGGATCACTATTTTTTTGGCATCTTTGCTTGCCGTGAGTTTCGCTTCTTCGATTATATCGTTCACCAGCACCATTGCTTCGCTTTCGGCTCTAACTTTCATTTGTTCAATGATTTGAGCCTTCGCCTCTTCGGCCGATAGCGATGCGATTTGTTCCAATCGTTTAATTTGTTCAGCGCGTTCCTGAGCCACTTCTTCATTTTTGGCGGCCAGATTTGCAATTTGAGCTTCCACTTTGTTGCGTGTTGATTCAAATTCGCGTTTTGATTTTTCTAAGGCTTCGGCCTCTTTTTGGGTTTGGATCTGTTCGCTTTTAATTTTAGCCTCTATTTGTGCGACTTTATTATTACGTTCATTGATCGAACGATCGTGTTCTGCTTTGAGTTGAATGAAGCGTTCTTTGGCCGACAGTGCTTTTTCTTTGCGTATCATTTCAGCATCTTCCTCCGCTTTTTTCAATATAGCGTTACGTTTTTCGCTTGTTGCTTTATTTGTAATCACAAAAGTAGCAACGCCCGTAACAAGTACAGCTAGCAAGCTGTAGATAATTATTTCCATATGGTTTGTTTAGTATTTTTTATGTTTAATAAAAGTTAGATTATCTATGTGTAATATTAATAAAAAGGGCCCCACCCACAAGGTTTGACGAAAATTCCGTGCAAACATTTTTTAGCATTGTCCATTTCTCGCTACCTTCCACTGTTAACTTCAAGCGAAGCACTCAAAAAATGAGCGTGAGGCCTGATATTGAGAAAATTAAGTTCAATACCGATTAAATAAGGGTGAAATTCGCAAAGCAAGGGTAAGACCCGTTTTTTTATTGTTTTTATGTAATTATTAAAGTATCAAAAATCGCGCCAAATATTATAACTTTTCTGTTTATCCTCAAACTTTTCTCTCTTATCCTCAAACTCTCCTATTTTATCTTCAAACTTTCAATTCGTCTTCCAATGTTTTGGCCAACTCTTCGATTTCTAATCGTTCGATCGAATATTTGAATTTTTCTTTATTCACTTCATTTTCGATCGAAATTTTGAAGGCTGCCATCGCCAAATGGTCGAAAGTCGTAGTGTCGTATCGTCGGCGCGAGGCTTCAATTTGTTGGTTTATTTTTTTTGCCGCTCGACGAACCACCTCTTCATTTGTTGCTTCTATATCTATGCTAAATGGTTTATCGGCTATCAATACACGAATTTTCATTATTTACTTGCCATTGCAATACATTGATCGATCTGACGAATAAGGCGCGAAAGCCTCAACTTTGCAGCACGCGTACCGCCTGCAACCTCGGTTATCGAACTGGTGAGCAAGGTGGCCGTCAATTGATTCTGCCCAGCCGCTAATTTCTTCTCGGCCGCCAAAGCACGCGCCTCCATCGCCGCCGCACGAGCCACCAAACGCGCATTATCGGCACGCAAAGCGCGAGTCTCTGCCAATAATTTTTCGGCACTAGCTTTGAGCCTTTCTACACTGTCCACTTTGTTTTCCTATCCTTTTAATTATATTTTATTGCCACCAATCGACAATTCTTGGCACTATAACTTGTGACAAAGATAATCTTTTTTTATTGGTCTACAAAATTCGACCATAAATATCGTATTGATCGGCCGAAATGATCTCTATCTGATAAAACTCACCCGGGCAAAGTTCGTGGCCATCTGCCAAAATCAGAACCTCGGGGTCGACCTCCGGCGAGTCAAATTCAGTGCGAGCCACAAAATAATCACCCTCACGACGATCGACAATAACACGAAAACACTGCCCCACCTTACGCTCGTTGAGTTCCAATGCAACTTCGGCCTGAAGGGCCATTATCTTCTCGGCGCGGCGCTCTTTCTCGTCGCTCGGCACATCGTCTACCAAATTTTCGGCCGAAAAAGTCCCCTCCTCGGCGCTGTAAGGAAATACACCCAAACGATCTATTTTGGCCGTCTTCACAAAATCAACAAGCTCCGCAAAATCGGCCTCGCTCTCGCCCGGATAACCAACAAGCAGCGTTGTACGCAAGGCTAGACCCGGAATCCGATCGCGAAGCTCGGCAATCAAAGCCAACGTCTGAGCCTTGCTGATATGGCGGTGCATGGCACTCAACACATGGTCGGCAATGTGCTGAAAAGGAATGTCGATGTAGCGACAAATCTTCTTCTGGCGACTTATCACCTCAATCACATCGCCAGGGAATGCGGCCGGATAAGTATAGTGTAGACGAATCCACTCTATACCATCGATCTGGCACAGGGCCGTGAGCAATTTGGCCAAACAACGCTCGCCATAAAGATCCATACCATAAAAAGTAGTATCCTGAGCTATCACAATCAACTCCTTCACACCACGCGCGGCCAAATCTTTGGCCTCGGCCATCAGCTCTTCTATCGGAACACTGCGATGCCCCCCACGAATCAAAGGAATAGCGCAATAACCGCATCGCCAAGCGCAACCCTCCGAAATTTTCAGATAAGCATAATGTGGCGGCGTGGTTAACTTGCGCGATGTTTCACCCAACGGAACGCCCAACCTTTCAACGATCTTTGAAAAATCATTCACCCCAAAAAATTGATCAACTTCGGGGATCTCTGCCCTCAAATCATCGGCATACCGCTCAGAAAGACACCCCATCACATATAACTCCTTGATACTGCCCTCTGTACGCGCACCAACAGCCCGAAGAATCATATCTACCGACTCTTGCTTGGCATCGAGAATAAAACCGCACGTATTGATCACAACTACCTCACTATCAAGCATTTCATCGTCAAACACAACTTGATAACCGCGGCTCAACGCACCGGCCAAATGTTCCGAATCGACAACATTTTTAGCGCAACCAAGTGTTATTATATTTATTTTTTTCATATCTTTGTTTTTAATCATAAACCACTTCTTGGTAGATCGTTCCAAAAGAAAGTTTATATTTACGCTCGTGCAAAAGTACAAAAATATTCTAATAACAGGTGCCAATAGTTTTTTGGGCACCAATGTTGTTTTGGAGTTAGCCTCACGCCAAATCGCCACTCGCGCCATTGTGCGCCACACAAATCCAACGATAGAAGGCGTCGAAACGCTCGACATTTATAAAGGTGACCTGAGCTCGCTCGCCGAACTCACGCAAGCCGCCATGGGGTGCGACTGCATAGTGCATATCGCGTCGATCACCTCGCAATCGTTGCCGCGATACAAGTTATATCGCGATTTCAATGTTGGCATGATGGAAAATGTAATCGCCGCAGCGCGTGCCACGGGGATCAAGCGCATAGTATACGTCAGTTCGGCCAACACTATCGGCAACGGCACTGGCCCCGACGATCCGGCCGACGAAACGCGAGAAGCTACGCCGCCTTTTTCGCGCATGTTCTATGGCCGATCGAAGGTCGAGGCCGAGGCTGTTTTGCGCCGTGCCACCGACCTCGACTACACGATAGTCAACCCCACCTTTATGCTTGGGGCCTACGACAACAAGCCTTCGTCGGGCGCCCTTATTATGATGGGTTATGCTCGGCGTTTTGTTTTCGTTCCTGTGGGTGGCAAGAACATTGTTTCGGTGCATGCAGCGGCAAGTGCGTTGTGCAATGCTATTGAGGTGGGTCGTCGGGGTGAGAATTATTTACTTTCCGGTGAGAGCATTACCATACGTGATTTCATGCGATTAGTGAATCCGCATGCGCATATTATCATTATGCCGAGATTGTTGTTGATTGCGGCTGGTTACGTTGGTGATGTGTTACGATTTTTCGGATTACACACTGCATTGTGTGCGAATAACATGCGTGTTATTTGTCAGCGGGAGTATTATTCGGGTTCTAAGGCTGCGCGAGAATTGGGTCTTGCTCGCACATCGATCAGTGAGGCTATAGATCAAGCGGTGTGTTGGTTTAGGTTGCATGATATGCTTTAATGTTGAGTAGCGCTGTTGAGGGAAGCGAAGCTTTTAGGAGCGGTTCAGAAAAGTGACGTTTCTAAGAGCCGGTTCAGAAAAACGCAGTTTTTC
>JAVWYC010000018.1:0-15617 GCA_036661755.1 Mucinivorans sp.
GCGAGCGACAAATCGCCGTGACGGCGCCGTGCCGAATCGTGACTTTTGAAAAAGTCACCCAAAACTTTTCTTGAAAAACTGCGTTTTTCTGAACCAGCTCTTGAAAACTCCGTTTTCCTGAACCAGTCCCAAGTGATTCTCTACTTTGTAATCCTTTGATCCATCATCCCCAACACACAACAACACTCCTCAATGTCCGTCGGACGAATCACTACATTAGCTACCGAACCACGCGAAAAAGCATACATATATTCGATAAATACACCGCGCTCGGCCAACCGATCGAGAATCTTACCCATCTGACCAGGCTCGTTGGGACACTCCAAACAAATAACCTCGGTGGTGCGAGCGGCAATATTATGCTCGCGTAGCACACTCTTAGCACGTTCGGCGTCGGACACCACCATGCGCAAAATGCCGAAATCATTAGCCTCGGCCAAACAAAAGGCATCGAGGTTGACACCCGCTGAACTCAAAATATGCGTAATCTCGTTCAGTCGCCCGCTCCTGTTTTCCAGAAAAACTGAAAGTTGTGTAATCTTCATTTCTGCAATTATTTAAGGTTACGTTTATCGATAACACGCTGTGATTTGCCCTCGCTGCGAGCGATAGAGAGTGGCTCGACGATTTTTACGTCGGCCGAAATCCCCAGCACACTCTGCAATCGGTGCGCTAGTTTTGAGCGCAGATCTTGTATCTTCGATATTTCGTCGGAGTAGTACTCTTCGTGCATTTCGACCTGCACCTCGATTGTGTCGAGCGTCCCTTTTCGATCAATAATCAAGAGGTAGTGTGGGCAAAATTCGGGTAGTTCCAAAATCACACTCTCCACTTGCGAAGGGAAAACGTTCACTCCACGAATAATGAGCATATCGTCGGAACGCCCCATGATGCGCGACATGCGCACCGTTGTTCGCCCACAAGAGCACGGCTCGTCGATCAAGGTGCAGAGGTCTTTGGTGCGGTAGCGCAGCAGCGGCAGCCCCTCTTTGGTGATGGTGGTGAAGACCAATTCACCTTGTTGGCCGTAGGGCAGTGTTTGCAGGGTGTCGGGCGAGATGATTTCGGGCAAAAAGTGATCTTCGATAATATGCGACCCATTTTTAGCTTGGCATTCGTGCGCCACGCCAGGGCCCATGATTTCGCTCAATCCATATATATTATAGGCGTTGATGTGGAGTTTTTCTTCTATTTTGCGTCTCATGTTTTCTGTCCATGGTTCGGCGCCAAAAATGCCAAGTCGCAACTTAAATTCCGAGATATCGAACTTCGATTTTTCGATTTGTTCGCCCAGAAACATAGCGTAGGAGGGGGTGCAGGCTAGGGCAGTGGGGCCAAAGTCGTGCATAAGTTGAATTTGTTTGGCTGTATTGCCGGAGCTCATTGGGATCACGGTGGCGCCTAGGTTTTCGACCCCATAGTGCATGCCCAGTCCGCCGGTGAAGAGTCCATAGCCATAGGCCACCGAAAAAATATCGTGTTTGTCGGCGCCAAAAGCTGTCAGTCCACGAGCGATCATTTCGGCCCAAATGGCCAGATCGCGGCGTGTATAGCCAACCACCGTTGGCAGGCCTGTGGTTCCCGACGAGGCGTGCAGGCGAATGATTTCGCTCATTGGCACGGCGAACAATCCATAGGGATAATTGTCGCGCAAGTCTTGTTTGGTGGTCAGTGGCAGCAGGTGCAGGTCGTCTATCGATCGAATATCATCGGGCGTCAAGCCGCATTGCTGCATTTTATGGCGATAAAAGGGCGTGTTGTGATAGACTCGGTGGACTGTTTGGCGTAAACGTTCGCTTTGCAGTTCGCGCATTGCGCTACGCGTCATACACTCTTTTGTTGGGTTCCAAATCATGATTTAGTGGTTTGCTTTGAATAATTTGAGCCGTGCTTCGAGCACAGGGAATTGGTCGTCGCTCATGCGCGATGTGCAAGCGCGTATGCCTTGGTGTGTACTGCCCGTTGTGGTGAGTGTGATGGAGGTGATGCCATAGTAGATCAATTCGCGCATCAATTCGCCGCTATTGATGCCTTGATGGCCGATGGTGAAGAAAAATCCATCGCCAACTTTTTCGTCGTTCGTGTCGCAATCGTACACCACGTGGAAGCCATTGTCTTGGAATATTTTTTTCATGCGTGCTGCGCGTTTGGCGTAACCCGAGGTTGCCTCTACGAAGTTATATTGACCATCGCTTGCCGCGCGCATCATGGCAGCCAAGGCATATTGCACCGAGTGTGTGGCTCCGGATGTGATCATGTAGAGGATCGAGGCGGTGAGTGTGGCTCCGAATTGCCCTGAGGTGCCGTAGCGCGAGGCCAGCGCGGGATAGGTTCGCTCATATAGGGTGTCTGAAATGGCCAGCACTCCGATCCGTTGCCCGGCGTAGCTAAAAATTTTGGAACCGGATATCATCAACATATAATTGTCTGTGTAGCGCGCCACCGATGCTTGGTAGGGAGCGGCAAAGGGGTGCGCCAAATCCTTACGAAAATCCATGCAGAAATAGGCCAGATCTTCGATCACAATCGCCTTGTATTCTGTGGCCAATTCGCCTATAGCGCGCAGCTCCTCTTGATCTAGGCAAGTCCAAGCCGGGTTGTTGGGGTTGGAGTAGATGATGGCGGCTATGTCGCCTTGGCAGAGGTAGCTCTCTAACTTGGCGCGCAATTTAGAGCCGCGGAAGTCGAAAATATCGAACTGTTGCCACTCGAGGCCAATAATGTTGAGTTGTGATTTTTGGATCGGAAAACCGGGGTCGATAAAGAGCACTTTGCGTTTTTGTGGATCGCACTGAGTGGTGGCGATAAAAGCGCCAAAAGAGCCTTCGACCGAGCCCACCACGGGGATACAGCTTTCGGCCTTTATGTCGATGTCGATAAAAGCCTTCACAAAGCGTGCTGTTTCTGTTTTGAGTTGCGCTATCCCTTCGGCTGGCGGATAGATGGCTGCAATGCCGGTGTCGAGGGCTTGTTTTTCGGCCTCGATGCCAATCGCACAAGGCTCGAAACCCGGGACGCCTTGATCCATACGGATAAATTTTTCGCCCGTTTGTGCCTCTAATTTTTGAGCCAGCAACACCACTTGCCCTATCGTTGCCTGAGCGAGGTCTGTGATTCCAATGGCTGCTACCGTTTGGGCTACTTGTTCTTTGCTGAAAACGCTATTCATTTCTTCGTTTTTTTGGGGTGATAAGAATCCGGTGGGGGAGTCTTGCTGTTTTTTTTTGTTTGATCACGCGTGGTGATATTTCTCTCCTTTTAATATAGTGTGCGCTCGATAGAGTTGTTCCAAGAAAATAACACGTACCATTTGGTGAGAGAAAGTCATGCGCGAGAGGCTAATCATCTCATCGGCACGATCATAGAGCGTTTGGCTAAAACCAAACGCACCGCCGATTATAAAGATCAGGCGTCGCGGCGAGCGATTTTGTATTTTTTCGACCCACTGAGCAAAAGCCTCACTCGAAAACAGGGCGCCTCGCTCGTCGAGCAAGACCACATAGTCGCTCTGCTCGATCTTCACTCGCGAGAGGTCGTCCACCGTGCTCATCGAAAAACAGGTGTAGTGAACCAAACGCGCAATGTATTGATCCACCGCTTCGCGCAGCCATTTTTCGGCCGTCTTGCCAACCACAATTAATTCTACTTTCATTGGACAATGGTTACTTCTTTTTCGAGCGTGATGCCGAATTTATCGAACACTTGGTGCTCGATTTCCTTGGCAAAAGCAAGTATTTCATCTGCGGTAGCTCCGCCGTGGTTGACAATGACAAGCGCTTGTTGGCTATGTGTGCCAACGGCGCCCGAGCGCACCCCTTTTAGACCTGCCTTGTCGATCAACCAACCGGCCGGAATTTTCACTCCCCCCTCGACTTTGTAGTAGGCTATGGAAGGGAATTTTTGAATAAGAGCCTCGAATTGCGCACTGTCGACGACCGGATTTTTGAAGAAACTACCGGCATTGCCCATCACCTTAGGATCGGGCAATTTCTGAGCGCGAATGGCCATCACCGCTTGGCGAACATTGGCCGAGGTGAGCGCGCCTAACTTTTCGACCTCCGCCCTGAGCGCTCCATAGTCCAGATCAAAATCAGCAGGCACCGCATCGCTCTTCAAGCCATAGGCCACCCGGAGCACAATGCAGTGCGATAGTTTGTCTTTGAATATCGAGTGACGATAGGCGAAATCACAATCCTTGGCATCGATCTTGTGCACGGTGTTCAGTGTGGGGTCTAGATATTCGATCCACACTATTCTGTCGGCCGCTTCCACACCATAGGCGCCTATGTTTTGAACCCCCGACGCGCCCACCGTGCCCGGAATGGCGGATAGGTTTTCGAGCCCCGTCAGCCCATGCGCCACACTCCACTCAACTAATTGATCCCACACCATGCCTGCTTGGCACACCACAAGCGACTTTTCTTGGAGCTCGATCCGGTGGCCCGACAGGTGAATTACTGCCCCGGCAAATGAAGACATAAAAATAGTGTTGCTCCCGCCCCCCAATATGTGCCACTTCACACCCTTGGCGCGACATTGATCAAGCGCCGCGAGTAGCTCTTCGAGGGTTTCTGTTTGCCAAAAATAGGACGCCTTGGCCGCAATGCCAAAGGTGTTGAGCGATGTTAGGGAGAAATTTTCTTGAAAAAAAGTCACTGGAATATTTTTTTATAGCACAAAAATAGATAACTTTATGCTTTGAAAAAAATAAACAGAGCAAAAAAATGTTTAGTGAAAAAGATATCGAGCAACTTATGGCTCGCGGCATCACCCCGTCGAAGGTGAAAAATCAGATTGAATACTTTGTTAATGGGTTCCCATTTTTGCCTATCACGGCCGCGGCTAGGGTGGGCGATGGCATTGTGCCGCTGGGGGCCGATCGAGCCAAAGAATTGGCCGCTCAGTGGGATCAAGCAACGGCGACGGGTCGTTTTTCGATCGTTAAATTCGTGCCTGCTTCGGGTGCAGCCACACGTATGTTTAAGGAGTATTTTGAATTTATAGCCGGTGGTGATCCGTCGGCGGCTGTGCAAAATTCGATAGATAATATCGCCAAATTTGCATTTTTCAGCTCCCTTCGCTCTATGTGTGCCGATATGCACGATGATCGGGAGGTGGTCAAAACGATGCTCTCGGCCGATGGTTTGGGCTATGGCGTGGCGCCCAAGGCGTTGATCAAGTTCCACAAATACACTGATCGCACACGTACGGCGCTCGAAGAGCACTTGGTGGAGGGGGCGCTCTA
The DNA here is from genome assembly GCA_036661755.1 of Mucinivorans sp. GTDB lineage: Bacteria > Bacteroidota > Bacteroidia > Bacteroidales > Rikenellaceae > Mucinivorans. The sequence goes on from JAVWYC010000018.1 coordinate 5,246, forward strand.
TGGAGCGAGTTCGATGGGGGCGGTGCAACTTCATTTCACGGTTTCGCCCGAACATTTAGACGGTTTTCGTGATGTGGTAGAAAAAGGAATTGAATTTTTTGAACGTAAATTTGCTACCACCTTTGAAATAACTTATTCGGTTCAAAAACCATCGACCGACACCATAGCGGTGGATATGGACAATCAACCTTTCAGAACCGAGAGTGGCGAGCTTCTGTTTCGTCCCGCAGGGCATGGCGCGTTGATCGAAAATCTGAGTGAATTACCTCGCGATGTGATCTTTATCAAAACGGTAGACAACGTACAACCCGATCACCGTAAGGCAGATACAGTGCTCTACAAAAAAGCGTTGGCCGCCTATGGTCTATCTTTGCAATCGAAAATTTTTGAGACTATTCGTGCCTTGGAAGCGGGTCAGATCAAGGCTCCCCAAGCGACCGCCTTTGTTGAGGCTACCATTGGCTATAAATTTGGCCGGCAGCCAAGTGTAGAGGCGTTGATTGCGGTGCTCAATCGTCCACTTCGCGTTTGCGGCATGGTGTGCAACGAGGGCGAACCCGGCGGAGGGCCTTTCTGGGCCAAGGAGGGCCCTTGGGGAGATGAGTCGTTGCAAATTGCCGAAAGTTCGCAGATCGCACCACAACAAAGCGAGTTGATGAAAAAATCGACCCACTTCAACCCTGTAGATATAGTGTGCTTCACCAAAAATTATCGTGGCGAACGTTTCGATCTGACCGCCTATACCGACCCGGCCACGGGATTCATATCCAAGAAAAGCTTTGCCGGCCGAGATCTTCGCGCCCAGGAGTTGCCCGGTTTGTGGAATGGTGCCATGGCGCACTGGAATAGCGTCTTTGTCGAGGTTCCTATCTCCACTTTTGCTCCCGTGAAAGTGCTCGGCGATCTGTTGCGTCCCGAACATCAATAAGAAATAAAGGTCTGATTGGCAGATCGAATTTGCGCTCTATTGCCGTGGAGCACAGAGAGTTGCGTTTTGCGCCCCGGCTCTTCCACTAAGATGATTCCTCGGACGCAGCGCTAAAAGAATAGGAGATTTTTTGACAAAAAATTATTTTTTCGATACTAAGTGACAATAAAAAACGTTTGTAGTAGTAAATTGCGCAATTTTGCCGGTTAATAATTTTTTTTGTATATTTAGGCACTAGAATCTGCATATATTTTCATTCGCACAAAAAAACAAGATTATGGATAATAAACTTCAAGAACTAACCGAAAAGCTCTATGCCGAGGGGTTAGAAAAAGGCAAAGCCGAGGGGCAAAAGATTCTCTCGCAGGCCAAGGCCGAGGCGGCTGCCATTGTTGAGGCAGCCAAGGAACAAGCCGCCAAGATCGAAGCCCAAGCTCAAAAAGAGGCTCAATCTTTGGCACGCAACACAGCGGCCGATGTGCGTATGGCGAGCCTGCAAACCATCAGCGTCTTGCGTAGCGAGATCGAAACGTTTGTGGTGGCCCAATTGGCTCACGCCCAAGTGCAGGCGGCCTTTGCCGATGGTTCGCTCACTCGCGATTTGATAGTGAAGGCCGTCGAGGCTTTCTCGCCAAGTAGCGATAATGGAGTGCAAGTGATTGTGCCCGAGGATTATATGAATGAAGCTCGCGCGGCTGTGCTCTCGAAATTAGATCAAGGTGTGGAGATAGTTTTTGATGGCAAGACTCGTGTGCCATTCCGCATAGCGCCAAGCGAAGGCGGATATTATGTTAGCTTCTCGGACTCGGATTTCGAGAATTTGCTTCGCGGATCGCTTCGCGTAGGAGTTTCTAAATTATTGTTTGACAAATAGATGTATTATTGCCTCATATCATCATTGGCCGAATTGTCCATCGGGCAAGACCCTCGTCAGATCGACTACGCGGCCGTGCGCGAAGAGATTGCCCAGCAATTGAGCGCGTCAGATGCTCGGGCGATGGCTTTGCTCTACACCTACTATGATGTGGTGAATTTGCTCTCCGCGATGCGTGATAGCGACTTGCCACACAACGAGTTGGGTAACTTGTCGCACGAGGAAATAGTGGCCGAAATTGCAGCTTCCGGCACCGACGACGAGCCGTTTGTGAGTCGTCTGCCGGGCGCTATTCGCGGCTCGTTGGATCTTTATCAAGGTCGATCAGAGAGCGAAGAACCGTTCCCGGTCGACGATATTGAGCGCGTTTTGTTGCTCGATTTTTATCGTCAGTGCGAGGCTTCAAAGGTCGGTTTCTTGGTGCGTTGGAGCCAAGCCGATCGTGCGATACGCAACACAGTGGCCGGCGAAAAATATGCCGTCGGACAGCAAACGATTGACGTCAAGGAGCAATCGTGGTGGAACGCCTTGCAGAGTGTGATGGCCAGCTCGGACTTCGTGGAGCGCGAGCATCGTATGGACGCCTTGCGTTGGGAAGTGGTCGACGAATTGGTCGAAGGACACTATTTTGATATTGACGCTGTGTTGGCCTATGTGGTGTGTCTGAATATTTTGCAACGTTGGGCTTACTTGAACAAAGATTTTGGGCGCGTGCGTTTTGATCGAATAGTCAATAGTTTCACTCAACAGGCCACACTCTGATCAAAAGAGAGGCGAAGCGTCGTGCGAGCGATGATCTTCGGAAAAATTTGCGATATGCTTTGTGTGAGGAGAGCTTTTTTTGGTGTGAAGGAAAAAATATGTAAAAAAGAAATGTTTAGAATATGAAAACAACGGGAGAAGTAGTGGCAATTATTGCCAATCTGGTGACAGTGAAAAGTGATAGTGCGGTCTCGCAAAACGAGATCTGCTATATCGATTGTCAAGGAGTGCCTTTGATGGCCGAGGTGATCAAAATCACTGGCGAAAATGTCTTTGTCCAAGTGTTTGAAAGTACGCGTGGGCTGATGGTGGGAGCAAAAGTGACCTTCGAGGGGCACCTCTTGGAAGCGACCTTGGGGCCGGGCATTCTGACTCGTATTTACGATGGTTTGCAGAATGACCTAAAGGCGATGGAGGGTGTTTTTCTGCAACGTGGCGACTACACTCCGGCTCTGGATATGAACGCACATTGGGACTTCACCCCACTGGCTTCGGGGGGCGATACTATGTGCGCCGGCGATTGGCTGGGTTGGGTTCCCGAGGGGTGGTTGGAACACAAAATCATGGTGCCATTCGCCTTGCAAGGCCAATGGACGATCGAATGGATAGCGTCGGCAGGCAATTACTCGATGACCGACCACATTGCGGTGCTGGTCAATTCGAGCGGTGAACATCAAATAGTGACAATGGTGCAAAAATGGCCGGTGAAAGTCCCTATCACATCATACATCAACAAGCCTCGTCCCGAAAAAGTGATGGAGACCGGCATGCGCGCCATCGATACTTTTAACCCAATAGCCGAAGGTGGGACGGGCTTCATTCCGGGCCCTTTCGGTGCCGGAAAAACAGTGCTCCAACATGCAATCAGCAAACAGGCCGATGCTCAGGTGATTATTATAGCCGCTTGCGGCGAACGTGCCAACGAAGTGGTGGAAACATTTGTTGAGTTCCCTAACTTGGACGACCCTCGCACGGGGCGTAAATTGATGGAGCGTACCGTGATTATCGCCAACACGTCTAACATGCCGGTTTCGGCTCGCGAGGCTTCGGTCTATACGGCGATGACAATTGGCGAATATTATCGCGCGATGGGCTACAAGGTGCTTCTGCTGGCCGACTCCACATCGCGTTGGGCGCAGGCTTTGCGCGAAATGTCTAACCGCCTCGAAGAGTTGCCCGGACAGGACGCCTTCCCGATGGACCTACCGGCCATTATTTCAGCTTTTTATGCTCGCGCCGGCTATGTAAACCTAAGAAACGGCAAGACCGGTTCGGTGACTTTCCTGGGGACAGTTTCGCCCGCCGGGGGTAACCTCAAAGAGCCGGTGACCGAGTCGACAAAAAAAGCGGCTCGTTGTTTCTATGCCCTTTCGCAAGCGCGTGCCGATTCCAAACGATATCCGGCCATCGATCCGCTGGATAGCTACTCCAAATATTTGGAATATCCCGAAATTATCAGCTATCTAAATGGTAAATTCGGGGCCGATTGGTGCTCGAAAATTGATCGCGCAAAGACCCTTGTCCAACGAGGCAAAGAGGCTGCCGAACAGATCAATATCTTGGGCGACGATGGTGTGCCGGTTGAATATCACGACCGTTACTGGAAATCCGAACTGTTGGACTTCATCATCTTGCAACAAGACTCTTTCGACAAGGTGGACGCCGCCTGCCCGATGGATCGCCAAACGTATATGTTTGATTTGGTGATGGATATCGCGCAACGAGAGTTCAACTTTACGGATTTTGAAGCATGTATCACCTTCTATAAATCGCTTATCAACTCGCTGCGCCAGATGAATTATTCGGTCTTTGAGGGCGACGATTTCAAAAAATACAAAAAGCAGGCCGAAGATATTTTGGCTAGTATGGCTAATTAAAAACAGATAATAAGATGACAGCTTTTCAGAAAATATACACCTCATTAACTTCAATTACAAAGGCCACAGTGTCGGTCAAGGCTAGCGGAGTGACCAACGATTCTTTGGCCACGGTTGATGGTCGTCTGGCTCAGGTAGTTAAATTGGCAGGTCAGATTGTCACTTTGCAAGTTTTTGCCGGCACCGAAGGTATCCCAACCGATGCCGAGGTGGTGTTCTTGAATCACCCCCCAATGCTCAAAGTGGGGCCCGAACTTTGTGGACGCTTTTTTAACGCTTATGGTGAACCGATCGACGGGCCCGCGATCGAAGGCGAGCTCCGTTCGACAGGGGGGCCGGCGGTGAACCCCTATCGTCGCGAACAACCAAGCGAACTCATTGCAACAGGGATCGCGGGTATCGACCTTAACAACACATTGGTCTCGGGGCAGAAAATTCCGTTTTTTGCCGACCCAAACCAACCGTTCAACCAAGTGATGGCTATGGTGGCTCTGCGAGCTAAGGTAGACCGCATTATTCTGGGCGGTATGGGTATGACCAACGACGACTACTTGTTCTATAAAAATGTTTTTGAAAATGCAGGCGCCTTGGATCGTATCGTTTCGTTTATGAATACAACCGAGAATCCACCGGTGGAGCGCCTTTTGGTGCCCGATATGGCGCTGACAGCGGCCGAATATTTTGCGGTCGATTGCAACGAGAAAGTGCTTGTGCTGCTCACCGATATGACACTCTATGCCGATGCGCTGGCCATTGTGAGCAACCGTATGGATCAAATTCCGTCGAAGGACTCGATGCCGGGATCTCTCTATTCGGATTTGGCCAAGATATACGAAAAAGCGGTGCAGTTGCCTTCGGGCGGTTCGATCACCATTTTGGCCGTCACAACGCTCAATGGTGGCGATATTACACACGCTGTGCCGGACAATACCGGCTATATCACCGAGGGGCAGTTGTTCTTGCGTCGCGATGCCGAAATAGGCAAGGTCATTATCGACCCTTTCCGCTCGCTGAGCCGCTTGAAACAGCTCGTCATCGGCAAAAAAACACGCGAAGACCACCCACAAGTGATGAACGCGGCCGTGAGGCTATATGCCGATGCGGCGAGCGCCAGAACGAAACTCGAAAATGGCTTCGACCTTTCGGACTACGACACACGTACACTGGCCTTTGCCAAGGAATACTCCAACGACCTGTTGGCAATTGATGTCAATATCTCGATCGATGAGATGTTGGACACAGCTTGGACGCTCTTTGCTCGCCATTTCACCAAAGCCGAGGTGGCAATTAAAGAGTCGATAATGGAAAAATATTGGCCGGCAAAATGATAACATTTCAATTCAACAAAACAGCGCTCGGCGAATTGGGCAAACAGCTCAAAATGCGTGAGCGCGCCCTGCCCACCATCAAAAGCAAGGAGAGTGCCCTGCGTGGCGAGGTGCGCAAGGCCAAAGAAACGGCACTTAAACTAGATAAGGAATTGCGCGAAACGATGGCGCAATATGATTATATGGTTGAGTTGTGGGGCGAGATGGACTCGACCCTAGTGGCGGTGGAAGATGTAGTCTTGGGGCAGAGCAAAATTGCAGGCGTGTTGATCCCTTCGCTCGACGAGGTGACCTATATCGAAAAACCGTATAACCACTTCACGGCGCCTTTATGGCTGCCGGATGGAGTGGCAATCCTAGAAAAATTGGCGCGCTTGGGGCTCGAAAGCCAAGTCTACTATCGTCGACAAGAAATATTGGAAAAAGCACGTAAAAAAACAACACAAAAGGTCAACCTATACGAGAAAGTGCAAATCCCGGGCTACGAAGAGGCGATACTGAAAATTAAACGTTTTTTGGAGGACGAAGAAAATATTTCTAAAAGTTCACAGAAAATTATAAAATCACGAATTGAATTTGAGGCGATATGATAGTTAAAATGACACGATACGGCTTTTTGCTCTATCATCGCCAAGTGCCGGAATTTCTGGAACGCTTGGGCGAGAAAGGCCTTGTCGATATTACGTTGAGCGAAACAAAACCGAGCGAAGAATTGGCTCAGGCGATTGCGCGGGTCGATATGCTGCGTAAAGTAGAGCGCGAGTTGCGCGGCATCAAGAAAACGGCTGCCGTACACGAAGCGTATGCCTCGGTAGAAGAATCGATCGAAGCATACAACCAAGCAACGGCTAAAATTGCAGAGTGTAATGCGGCCATTGCGCGAGCCCAAGCCACCTGTCAAGAGGTGGCCGCTTGGGGTGAATTTGACCCTCGCTCGATCGATGCCCTGCTGGCCAATGGGGTGAAGTTGCGCTTTTTTGAGACCACGGCTAAGGCTTTTAGCGATCAATGGGCCCAAGAACTGCCGATCGAAGTGGTGACGCGTACCAAAACGGACGTCTATTTTGTGGTGGCCGAAAAGGTAGACTCACCACTGGAAATCAATATCAACGCCTTGGAGGTTAAGGCGCCGGCAAGCTCGGTTGTCAAAAAAGGCGAAGAAATATTACGTCTGGAAGCGCAAATCGCTTATGCTCAGACCAATATTGCTCGCGCTGCTCTGGGGCGCCAAGCGATTGTCGACGCAGCACAAAAACTGTCAGATGATGTGGATTTCGAGAAAGTGAAAGTCGCCGGATCGGACGAGGCCGAAGGAACGCTCAAAATACTCGAAGGGTGGAGCCTCACCGAGGATCGTCAAACAATTATTGACTTTGCCGAAAGTCAAGGTGTGGTCTACACGGTGGAAGATGCGAAAATTGAGCAAAATCCGCCAATCAAACTCAAAAACCACTTTTTTGCACGCCTCTATGAACCAATAGGTTCGCTCTATCTCTTGCCGCGTTACAATGAACTGGATATGACGCCGTTTTTTGCGCCGTTTTTCATGATTTTCTTTGGCATGTGTCTGGGCGATGCCGGCTATGGGTTACTATTTATTGTGATAATATTGGCTCTGTGGAAAAAAATTCCAAAGAAAATGAAAGATTTTGCATGGCTTGGGATTTTCCTCTGTGCGGCGGCGGTGGTCTTTGGGGTGTTGTCGGGCAATGTCTTTGGTATTGAACTGATTAAGGTGGACGCCTTGGTCGATTTCAAGGAATTTTTCCTCGATCCAAACGATGTATTCTATATCTCAATCGCTTTGGGCGCAATACAAGTGCTCTTTGGCCAAGTGCTACGAGTGTTTAATCGAGCAAAACGTGGAGGCAGTTTTATCTATGGCCTTTCGTCGCTTGGTTGGGTGGTGCTGTTTGTCAGCTCGTTGGTGGCCGGCTTCGATGTGGCAGGCCCCGCGTTTTCGATCCAAAGCACAGCCTATCTGATCGTTGCCGGTTTGGCGGGAGTGTTGATCTTGTTTTTCAACAAACCAAAGAAAAATCCGTTCATCAATCTTGGCGCAGGCCTTTATAACTGCTACGAAATGGCAACGGGCGTGGTGGGCGACCTTATATCGTATGTCCGACTTTTTGCCATTGGCCTTGCCGGCACAGTGATCGCGCAGGTTTTCAACGAGCTATCGAAGGGTCTGAGCGGTGATATTCCGGTGTTGAGCTTTTTGATCATGGTGGTGATCTTGATTATCGGTCATGGTCTGAATATCTTTATTTCGGCCCTTGGTGCTTTTGTGCACCCTGTTCGTTTGACCTTTGTCGAATTTTACAAAAATGCAGAATTTGAGGGAGGCTCACGCGCATTCAAACCTTTCAAAAGAAAAATTAATAACAAATAAAAACAAAAAAAACTATGGAACCAATCTTACTTGCCTACATTGGCATTGCACTTATGCTTTTACTTTCGGGTATTGGTAGCTCTTATGGTACAACAATTAGCGGTAATGCGGCTGTTGGGGCGATGAAAAAAAACAAGGGCGCTTTTGGTAGCTACTTGATCTTGTGCGCCATGCCTTCAACCCAAGGTTTGTATGGCTTTTTGGGCTATTTCTTGTTGAAGGGCTTTCTTGTTCCCGAAATCACGCTTGCTTCGGCTGCCGCAATTTTTGGTGGTGGTTTGGCGCTTGGTCTGTTGGGCTTGTTCAGTTCGATTCGTCAAGGCGAATTGTCGGCCAACGGCATCACGGCCATTGGTAATGGTCACGATGTGTTTGGTAATACATTGATCTTGGTGGCCTTCCCTGAGTTGTATGCAATTCTTGGTGTGGCTGCGGTATTCTTTATCTCAACAGCGATCTAGTACCAAGGATCGTTCAAGGTACGATGTTATTTGAAGGGGAGTTTTGTTTCGGAAACTTCCCTTTGTTAGGCGTTGCTCAGTAATATGGGGGTGGAGGATGAGTTTTCGGAGCTGGTGCCGATGGAGCGGGTGTTGGCCAGCAAGCGTCCGCTAAATTTTATTCTCGAGGAACCTACGCATTTGAGATATATTGAGACTACTATGGCGTTGCATAATCAGGGGGCGGTTCAGGTGTTGGAGTGCGCTGATCGCTGCGGGTTTATATATCCGAGTGCTAAACTCGAGGATCAGATGTTGGGGGTTGTGGCCGCTGGTGGGCGGATCGGCGAGGATGAGTTGTGTTGCTCTCTAGACGGTGTTTTATGTTTTATCTGTTTACTGTTGGATTATGAATGTAAAAAAAGCATTACTTTATCTTAGCGGGTTTATTGCGCTGGGGGCGTTTTGGGGTGGGATTATGATGTTTATTTCGCCCTCAGGAGAAGTGTGGGGGATGGATCCGTTGCTTGCGGACATGCGGCGTTTGCCGTGTGCGGAGGCGTTGTTCGACAATTTTATTTTTAGTGGTGTGATGCTTATTTTGGTTAATGGGGGGTGCAACACGGCGGCTGTGATAGGTTTACGGAGTGATAGGCGGTGGGGCGTGATGTGTGGCGGCATCGCGGGCGTGATGTTGCTATGCTGGTTGGGGGTTCAGTGGGTAATTTTTGCTGTCAATCCGCTTACAATGCTTTACACGCTATTTGGTGTGGTTCAGGTGGTGCTTGCCACCCATCTGCTGCGCACACGCACCACGACCTAAATGCAATCACACACAAATAGTCAATGAATATCCCCCTAATTGCCTGTACGTTGGCTCAGCTTATGTATAGAATATGAAAAAAATAATAAACATACTTTTTCTGTTGCTCTTGTTGATGGTTGGGAGTGGTTGCGACGAAAAAAAAGAGTCATACCGAGGGGCGGTAGCTTTGATTTTTCCTAGCCTTACTCAGGGGGAGCCGCGATGGTTAGAGGAGCAAAAGCGGCTTAATTCCGATTTTTTTGCGGCCAATTATTCGGTTTTGATTGGTGCAACGGTCGATGGTGATCAGGTCAAGCAGGTGGAATATATAGATAAGATACGGGCTCTTGGGGTGCAATATTTGATTATTGCTTCGTCGGACACGCTTTCACAGTTGACGAATGTGGCGCTTGAAAAGTTTGTTAGTTCTGGTGGGCGGGTGTTGTGTTATGATCGATTGCAGATGGGTACGAAGTCTGTTTCCGGATTTGTGTCGCCGGGGTTGAGCATTGTTGGTGATATGGTCGATCGAGCTGTGCATGTGATAGTGAAGTGGGGTGAGGGTGGCGTTCCTTTTGGTGTGGGTGTGGTGGATAATGGTGTTTGCGAGGTGCCTGTTTTTTAGTGTTTTGGGTGGTCGCGGGTTTGGGGCGCGCAGCCCCAAGATAGCGCGGTTGCGCGTAGAGAGGTTTTTTGCGCGCAAGCTGCGCTAGCTTTGCGTGCCTCGCAAACCGCTCTATCTTTTTAGTTTGTTCTATTTTTTTGCTCTAGCTTTTTAGTTTGTTCTATCCCGGGGGTTTGTGTACCCCCGGACCCCCACAGTTCATTTCTTTTTTGATAAATTCGTCTTCGCCTCGGCAATTTCAAGCAAGCTTGATTGCGCTCGGCTCGACGAATTTTGCGGCCAAAAAGAAACAGAACCAAAGAAAAACCCTCGCCCGAAGAAATTACTCTCTGCAACGCTAG
>JAVWYC010000019.1:0-15590 GCA_036661755.1 Mucinivorans sp.
GCTCTTGAAAACTGCGTTTTTCTTAACCGGCTCTTGAAAACGTCACTTTTCTTAACCAGCTCTTGAAAACTTCGTTTTTCTAAACCAACTCCGGGAATCCTTCCAGCCTTAACGTTTTTTCGACCCAAAACAATCAAAAAAACAAGCCCCAGCCATAACTTATGACCAGGGCTCGCTAACCTAACAAAATAGACTCAATCTATTTTTTGAAAAAACGATTGTAAAGACCCTCAAACACCTTACCATGACGAGCCTCGTCCTTACACATCTCATGAACAGTATCATGTATCGCATCTAAGTTCAACTCCTTGGCACGCGTTGCTATACGCTTTTTGTCTGCGCACGCTCCATTTTCTGCGTCCATACGCGCTTTGAGGTTCGTCTTGGTGTCCCAAACAACTTCACCCAAAAGCTCTGCAAATTTTGAAGCATGTTCGGCCTCTTCCCACGCAATGCGCTTGTAGGCCTCCCCAATTTCAGGGTAACCCTCACGGTCGGCCTGACGACTCATCGCCAAATACATACCAACTTCGGTGCATTCGCCGGCAAAATGAGCTTGCAAACCTTCAAGTACCTCGGCATCAACACCCTTTGCCACACCAATATGATGCTCGTCGGCCCAAGTTAGTGCCTCGCTGGTCTCTATATATTCTTTGAATTTACTACGAGGTTGTTTGCATTGTGGGCAAACTTCGGGAGCTTCATCGCCCGTGTGTACATATCCACAAACAGTACAGATAAATTTTTTAGACATAATTCTTTGTTATTTAGGTTTGGTTTTTGATTATATTTTTATTCTTAAATCTCTGAAAATTATACTCTTACAAGGAGGGTCGCCGCTCCAAGAACCGGACATTCGTTTTTTTTGAATACACTCAAGTTCTCGCACCCACCGACCTGTCCACTTTTGAAAGAAAAAAGCAATTTCCGGAGCTAGGCCACTACAAGCTAGTCACACTTTCATCACGCACCACATTGCTAATTTCAACTCCAATGGTCAACGCTCCCGAGAGGCTGTCTGTTGGGCGTATGCTGATGGCGTACTTGCCAATCTTGCGCCAGCGCACATTATTACGCAAAACGATGCTACTTGTTTTGATCGCTTGTCGACTATTGACGGCAGGCATTTGCACTGTGTCTTGCCAAAACAGCCCATCGGGATCGATAGTTTTGACTATCAAACGAGGGTTTTTGATGTTTAATTGCTCATTAGCGCGAAAAAACACAGATATTTCGGAAGTCGGCACTCCCGGCAGGCTTGAAAAATGGAACACCGCATTCTGTTTTTCGAGCCACCCCTGTTCGGGCAAGTCCACCCACGCCCCATAGTTGATCCCCATAGAGCAGCCCACCATCAAGGTCGACAAAACGACTAGCACCACACGCATGGTTCTACTATTTTTTAGCCACATCTTTGGCCTGTTTGGCGCCGGAGGCGTTTGTTTGTCCTGTTGGAGCGGAGCGTTGTCGATTGCGATTGCCGTTATTTCTGGCTCGGCGATCACCCGAGCGATCACCTTGGCGATTGCCTTCGTTGTCGCCTCGGCCGCGCGATGCGCCGTCGGCTTTTTTGCGATCGAAACGCGTTATGCTCTCTTCGCCCACAACGTTAAGTATCTGTGGTTCAACGGGTGGTGCAACGGCGAAACGACTATCTTCTATTCGTTCGACCTTTTCGCCACGGCGATTAACTTCCTGAATTTCGCGCACTTTGGCCACCGAGAGCGGGATCATAATCGAGCACGAGAATTTGTCGGGACTAAAATACATGGTGCCCGACAAGATGTCAGTTTTCACCAAATAGTACGACCCGTCTATTGCTTCCAGCGGAGATTGAACCCGCGGCAAACTACGGCGAGCTTCTGCGTAAAGGTCGGCTTCGTAATTCAGGCAACATTTCAATTTGCCACACTGGCCTGCCAATTTTTGAGGATTGGGTGAAATATCTTGCACACGAGCCGCGCCGATGCCGATTGTCGAGAAGTGGTTGATCCAGCTAGAGCAGCACAATTCGCGTCCGCAGGCTGATATGCCGCCTATTCGTCCGGCTTCTTGTCTGGCGCCGATTTGTTTCATTTCCACCCTCACGCGGAACTGTTCAAATAGCACTTTGATCAATTCGCGGAAATCTACTCTTCCGTCGGCGATATAATAGAAGATAGCCTTCATGCCATCGCCTTGATACTCCACGTCGCCGATTTTCATTTCGAGCCCCAGCGAGGCGCTGATTTGGCGCGAGCGTATCATTGTCGAGTGTTCGCACGCTATGACCTCTTGCCATCGTTCGATGTCGGTAGCCGTTGCGCGGCGCAATATTTTCTTAAACTCAGCTCCTTCGGGTCGAAAACCTGTGCGTCGCATCTGCCGCCACACCAAGTCACTCACCATAGACACCAGACCTATGTCGACTCCCGGCGTGCCTTCCACGGCTACGATGTCGCCTTTGACGAATCGTTGCCCTGTGTTATTGGCATAGAAACTTTTGCGTGTATTTTTGAAGCGCACTTCGTATATTTCCGCCTCGCGTTGGGGCAAGGGATAGGATTGCAGGTAGTCGAAGACCTCCATTTTATGAGCTCCGGCGATATTCTGAGCCGTTGCCTTGCCCTCTTCTGTGATTCCAAAGCAACAACCGCGAGATATGTTTTTCTTACAACTCATCTTGGATTTAATAATTTTTAGTAGCGTTTTTTGCGTCCGCCGCCGCGATCTGAGCGATCTGAGCGATCTGAGCGATCATCACCCATTGGTCGTTCGGTGCGTGCGTCTTCTTCTTTGGCCAGCGACACGAGCGGGCGATCGCCTTTGTGGAGCGAATTGAGGCGTTTGATGGCCACTTCGGCATCTTGGAAAGGGATCGAAGCGAACGAAAAATCGTCTAGGCAACGAACGTCGTCAATTTTTTGGTCTGGAATGCCGCACTCGTTTTTGAGTAGATCGACAATCATTTTCGGACGATAGCCGTCCGCCTTACCAAGGGCAATAAACAGACGAGCCTTACCGCGGCGATCCACGTCGATACGGCGCACTTCGGGATACGAGGTTTCGGTCAATTCGTTTTTGAAGGCCAAGCGCAACACGGCTGCCAGCGCCACACGAGGGTCTGGATTTTCGGTCAGAATTTCGTCGGCCATTGGCAAATATTCGTCATACGAGCTCTCGACGATCAGTTCCGAAATATCTTCACGAATTTTGGCGCGTTTGATTTCCACAATATCGGCTGCTGTCGGCAAAATTTCCTTGCGGATATTGACTTTTGCTATGCGTTGGAGCGAGGTAAAGGCGCGATATTCCGAGGGGCTGATAAAGGTGATGGCCATTCCCTCTTGTCCTGCGCGCCCGGTACGACCAATGCGGTGCACATAGCTATCCGGATCTTGGGGCAGTGAGTAGTTGATCACGTGCGTAAGGTTAGAAATATCGATTCCCCGCGCTGCAACATCGGTTGCGATTAGCATGTTGACGTGTTTGGCGCGGAATTTTCTAATAATTTTCTCACGCATCGCTTGCGACACATCGCCATGCAGTCCATCGACCGCGTAGCCACGTTCGAGCAGATTGTTGACCAGCGTATCCACTTGCACCTTGGTGCGGCAAAAGACAATGCCGTAGAAATCTTGTTCGACGTCGATAATACGGGTTAGGGCGTCGAATTTATCACTCTCGCGAACCTCGAAATATATTTGGTCGGTAAGGTCGTTGGCCAGTTGTTTGTTGAGCACTTTGATATGCTCTACATTGTGCATATATTTGCTCGACAGGTCGGCCACGCGGTTAGGCATGGTGGCCGAGAAGAGCAATATTCGGCGTGTATCGTTGGCGAAGCTCAGTATTTCGTCCACATCGTCGATGAAGCCCATGTTGAGCATTTCGTCGGCCTCGTCGAGCACCAGCCAGCCGAGTTCTTCCAGATGGAGTGTCCCGCGGTGTAGGTGATCCAAAATACGTCCCGGAGTTCCCACCACTATATCTACGCCCGTATTGAGTCGGCGCAGTTGTTCATTCATTGCCGCTCCGCCATATATTGGGCTCACGCGCACTCCAGTGCGTTTGTAGGATTGGATTTCGTCGGTGACTTGGATCGCCAATTCGCGTGTTGGCACAAGGATCAGTGCTTGCACTGTTTTTGGCCTAGGGACAAGTAGTTCGATTATCGGCAAGCCGAAGGCTGCTGTTTTGCCTGTGCCTGTTTGGGCTTGGGCAATAATATCATTTTCGCCCTTCAATAGGACTGGAATGGTGAGTTTTTGTATCGGAGATGGGGTCTCAAAACCCTTGGCATTGAGCGCGTGCAGTGTAGGCTCCGAAAGTCCAAGCTCTGCAAAATCGGCCATATATGGCCTTTGTTCTTCTTCTGTATTCATTATTTGGCCACAAAGATACTCAAATAAATTAGGAATTATTATTTTTTTATTGAGGTAACAAAACGACACTCCCCGTCGGGTCGCTTTTTACATGCTTTTATTCTTCACCCAATCGTCGCCCGCGGCCACCAAACGCGCATATAATTCTTTACGAAATTCGCGCACTTTGCCGGGCATGCTTTGGGCTATATTGTTGATTTGTGCCGGATCGTTTTGGCGATCGAACAGATATTGGGCAACGATTTTGCCATTGACCGCTTTTTGGGCGTAGGTGTAACGTGCGTTGCGTAGCCCACGCATGCCGCTACTCGGGCTGAGCAGTTCGCCATCGCCCTCGCCCCACAATATATAGAGTTGCCCTTTCGGCATATTTCGCCGCGAGCCCATCACCTGAGCGCTCAGATCGCGTGTTTGGACTGTTTGCGGGATTCGATCTTTAAGCCCCATCAAAGAGAGCATCGTTGGGCAAAGGTCTTCAAAAGAGATCAGCAGATCATTGTCTATGCGAGGTGCTATGCGTGTGGGCGCGCTGATTATCATCGGCACGCGCATCGCTTCTTCATAGAACACATTTTTGCCGATATGGTTGTGTATGCCCATCATATCGCCATGATCGGAAGAGAAGACAACGATTGTTTGGTTTAATTGCCCCGAGGCTTCGAGTGCGGCTATGATTCGCCCCACTTGCTCGTCCACCCCGCTCATACAGGCATAATAATTGGCTAGGCTCTCTTTGAGATATTTCTTAAAGCAATCTTGTGCCACCGCTGCCGCCGGCCACGAGGCGATGATGGAGTCTACGTTGAGGTTTTTGTATTGTTTGGCGTATCGATCGGGCACTAATTCGTAGCCCGTGTGTGGCGGGTTCATCGACACCATGAGTGCCCATGGGGCGGCTCCCGAGGCTCGCGACCGGATAAACTCGGTGGCCAGATCGGCTTCATATTCCGGCCCCCATTTGTCGATGTAATAAAATTCATCACGCGCTGAGTTTGTGTCCCAATACATGGGGCGCATATGGTAGTCGTATGTGCCATAGGCTGTCCAATAGTCGAATCCATGGCGGCGATCGGGTGCACACCACTCGTTCCACGCCACTTCGCCCTTGTTGTTCGCGCAATCGACGAACGGTGTGTGGAGTTTATCCAAGTGCCATTTGCCGATATATCCGGTGGCGTAGCCCTCGCTTTTCAGGACGTCCGACCAGCAGACAATATCTTTGCGCAATTCCACGTTTTGTGGCGAAGTTCGCGAATTGCAATTGGCCCTCACGCCGTTGTTTTGCGGGTAGGCTCCCGAGAGTAGCATTGCCCGTGCGGGCGAGCTGACGGGGTAGCCGCTCACGGCTTGTGTCATACAGACGCCCGAACCGGCCAAGCGGTCGAGCACGGGGGTGCGGACTGCTTCGGCGCCCAAGAAGCCGAGCGCTCGCCCGCGCCATTGATCGGCCACGATAAGCAACAGATTGGGCCTTTTGCCTTGATCTTGGGGCACGTTATTTGTACTATTTTTGGTGGCGCCTTGTGTTGGTGCTACTATTGTTGAGCAGAGGGCTAGGGGGAGTAAAAAAAGTATTTTTTTCATTGTTATTTATGATAAAAAACCATTAGAAAAAAGTATATTTGCAAAGATAATAAAATCTAACAAGAAAAACGATGACTGATTCACTAAAAAAAGCGGCTCTTGCTTACCATAGCGAGCACCGCCCGGGCAAGATAGAGGTGATCCCCACCAAACCATACACCAACCAACGCGACCTGTCGTTGGCCTATTCGCCCGGCGTGGCAGCTCCCTGTTTAGAGATCGAGCAAGAGCCTGCCAACGCCTACAAATACACCGCCAAGGGGAACTTGGTGGCCGTTATTAGCAATGGCACGGCGGTTTTGGGGCTAGGCAACATAGGCGCCTTGGCCGGCAAACCGGTGATGGAGGGCAAGGGGTTGCTCTTCAAAATCATGGCCGATATCGATGTCTTCGACATTGAAGTAGACACCACCGATGTCGACGAATTTGTGCGTACGGTTCGCAACATTGCGCCAACTTTTGGGGGCATCAACCTCGAAGATATCAAGGCTCCCGAATGTTTCGAGATCGAGCGCCGATTGCGCGATGAGCTTTCGATCCCCGTCATGCACGACGACCAACACGGCACGGCCATCATCTCGTCGGCGGCCTTGGTGGGTGCTTTGGAGCTCACCGGCCGACGGATCGAGGATATAAAGATAGTGGTGAATGGCGCGGGGGCAGCCGCTATCGCCTCTTCTACTCTTTATGTTCACTTGGGGGCCAAGCGCGAGAATATCGTCATGCTCGATTCGCGTGGCGTGATTCGCACCGACCGCCCGGGGTTGAGCCCCGAAAAACAGGCCTTTGCCACCGAGCGAGAGATCAACACATTGAGCGAGGCTTTGGTTGGGGCCGATATGTTTTTGGGTCTATCGAAGGCCGATATTTTGACCTCCGAAATGATCTGTTCTATGGCCTGCGACCCTATTGTCTTTGCCTTGGCCAATCCAAATCCCGAGGTGTCATATGAAACGGCACACTCTTCGCGTTCCGATATTATTTTCGCCACCGGTCGCTCAGACTACCCCAATCAGGTCAACAATGTGTTGGGTTTCCCTTATATTTTCCGTGGAGCGCTCGATGTACACGCCACTCAGATCAACCAAGAGATGAAGATCGCGGCCGTCAATGCTCTTTCGGCAGTGGCCAAGATGGAGCCTCACCCCGATGTGATACGTGCTTATGGCGATCCAAATATTCGTTTTTCGCGAGAAAATTTAATCCCCAAGCCGCTAGACCCTCGTTTGATCACCGAGATTTCGATTGCTGTGGCTCGTGCGGCTATGGATTCGGGTGTCGCTCAGAGTCCGATCACCGATTGGGACGCCTATCGCGCGGTGCTCACCACACGTCGTAGCGAAGTGGTGTGTGTGCGTTGTGTCTACGAGCCTTTGGGTGAGTAGTTTTTTCTGTGACCTATGAAGTTTTTTTTTGTGGAGGGTGACTTTTTCCGGAAAAGTCACCCTCTACTTAAAATTGCTTCAAAACAGGCAGCAAACTCTCGGCATAGCGCATAAAGCCCAAGTCGGTGGCGTGCAGAGCATCGACCTGCGATTCGTTGTCGGTGCCCAATAGCTCAGCCCCCGGCACCCAATATAGATTCTTGTCGCCACCCTTGACTAGCGAATCATACACTCGACGCATCATCGCACTTTTGTTGATCTGCTCGGCTCGCGCAACTGTGTCGAGCACCATGGGTGGAAAATATGTCTGTTCCACCACCACAATCGGCACCGTGGGGTGACTATTGCGCAAGATACCAATAAATCGCTCCATGTTGCTCTCTATCAGTTGAGGGGTGCAATTGGGCGCAAAATCCAAAACATACGAATGTGGATTTTTGATAGTTGCCATCGCGCGTGCTATTTGGTAGTCGAGCTTGGCATTACCCGAAAAGCCAAGGTTGATCGCTTCGCGATTCATAGCACGGGCAATGATAGACGTGCTGTTCATGCCGGGACGCGATGCGCAGGCTCCCTGCATAATACTGGTACCATAAAAAACCATTGGTCGCTCGTCTTCGCGTTTTGGCGAATCGATATGCGGCGGCGCGAGGCAAGCGGCGGAATCGACACCGATTTTCACTTCACTCACCCCCTCATACAGAGGCAGATACATCATATATTCACGCATTTCGGGCTTCATATTACCAATCAATCGGCGCGAGGTGTTGATCCCAGCCGCGCCCCCGGTAGCTATGTATCGCCATTGAGAACCATCGAGAAAATAGAGGTCTACGCCCTTGATGCCTACTTCTGTCATATGATACATCGAGGTGTTGCCCGTGAGCGTCCATTGCGCCCACACCGATGGCGAATCGGTGCGAAAACGAACATACAGACCGGAAGAGTTGCAACCCAAATTCCAGAGAGCCTCGCGCACCGTGCCCTTCATCTCGCTTGGCAAACGCTCGTATGGCGTTGCCGAGAGCCACGGCCCATGCCCACCAATAGATAACTCCTTGGCGTCCACCCAACGAGTTTGAGCCATAGACAAACAACTGACACACACCAAGATAACTACCAGAAGAATTTTTTTCATAACTGTGAATTATTAATATTAAATTTCGCCACACCACACGCCCACAGAGAAAAGAGCCTCAACAATCAAGCCCTATTCTCGCCCCCGGCCATTAACTTGCGCACACCATCAATAAAGGTCAAGGGGTGCGATGGGTGCCCCGGCACATACAGATCGGGCACGTGGCGATCCAAGAACGAGCGATCGATGGCCGGCGAATCGATGAACATCCCTCCGCTAATGGCATCGAGGCCAACAGTGATCAGCACTCTGGGCTGCGCCATAGCCTCGAAAGTTTCTTCGAGCGGGGCGGCCATTTTGGTGGTGATAGGCCCCGTCAGCACAACTCCGTCGGCATGACGCGGCGAGGCTACAAACTCAATGCCATAAGCACGCATATCGAAATTTACATTACCCGCCGCGTCGAGCTCCATTTCGTTCGCTCCATCGCCTCCGGCCACCACCGAGCGAAGTTTCAGCGCTCGTCTAAAAATCGACAATTCGGCACGTGGCTCAATGACCTGCCTCCACGGCTCATCAGACCTTACCACCAAGGCCGAGCGCAAAGAACACGCCATGCGCACATCTTGCGAAAAACTAATATTATCGGGCAGCAACCTTGCGCACGCTCCGCAAAACAGACACCGCCCCATGTCGAGCGTAAAGGGAGCCATCGTGAGCGCGCCCGTCGGACAGGCCTCTTTGGCGCGCAAAAAATCACTCACCTTGGGCACACCACAAAGGCGCGGCACACCGCGAAATGGCGGCGCAAGGTTCACCGCCCCAAGATCTTTAATCGTCTGCTGCCTACCGTGTTGCAACAGCACACGCAGCGTTGAAAATAGCATATCTAATTTGTTTTAACTTTCTCACCGCCTCCACCTTTCATAGGGTCGGAACAATGTAGTGTAAAAATTGTAATTTCCGGTTTTGCTCCGATCCGCATTGGGTAGAGCACAAAGCCTATTCCGTCGTTTACATATAGGTAGTGACCTCGATCCACATAAAGCCCCGAATACATTGGATAGAGCAACGAGGCCGGCGAAAATCGCCACTTGCCTATCTGAAACTTGGCTTGCATGGCGTGCACGTGGCCGCACAGGGTCAGATCGGGGTGCGCAAGGGCTGGCACCGAGTCGAAAAGTTGCGGCGAGTGTGAAATAAGTATCGAAAACTGATCGCCGCCCAAAGTTTGCATCGCCCGACGAAGATCGCTCCCTCCCGCGCTCGATTGATAGCCGTTGTGCGATATATTGTTGGGATAGCTCACCCCGGCAATCATTATACTGTCGCCACGGTGGTGGATCCATCGATTTTCGTTACAGAGTACAGTCCACCCCATGGCTCTCTGTTTTCTGATCAATTCGCGCACTATTCGTTCCGGATTATGGCTAATTGTGTCATAGACATAAAAGCCCAAGTCGTGGTTGCCGAGCACCGCATAGACAGGCGCTTGGATACCCGAAAGGATTGCTCCTATTTGGGGTGTCAACTCTTCGTCCACCACATTGACCAAATCACCACTTTGCACCACAATATCGGGATTCAGTTCGTTGATTTTATCCACCATCCGTTCAATCACCGAGTGGTTGTCGCCCCAATTGCCAAGGTGAACGTCCGAGAACTGTGCAATGCGCATACCCTCAAAGGCTGCCGGCAAGCGTGGCGAATAGATAGCCACATTTTCCACCCTAAGTTCCGTACGCCCAATCACAGCTCCGTAGCTCATAGCGCCAATCACAGCCAGCGCCCCCGCCCCACCCATGTAGGTAAAGAAGCGGAACTCACGCTCGCGCCACACGGCGTGGAGCACCAAGCCAAAGAGCGAAAAGAGCGAAAAAATCACACGCGAAATAAAGCTAATCATAAAGACAAAGATCAGCCACACCACAAAGTGCATAAACGAAGGGCTGGTGATCGCATATTTATAGACAATGATCAGCGCAATGACCGACACATTGAGCAACACCGCCCAAATGGCATACCCCAAACCGACTTTCCGCCATTTTGGTCTCCACAAATAGCGACGCAGAATATAAAAATCGATAACAAGAGAGAGTGCGACAAGTATTAATATCATAAAAATAGTGATTTTTTTCGGCAGGCAACATGATACCAAGGAGGTTACCTTTGGCTACAAGACCTATTATTTGTTTTTCTGCTCGCTCGGCACATAGCATTCGAGCAACGTCCCCTTGCCTTCCAACACAAGGCTATCTATGATGGCCGGCACGAGCACCGTTTGTCCGCACGCGATCGTTTCGCTCGAATGGTTGTCGCACATGATTTTCAGCTCGCCCTCTGTGCAGACATATACCACAAAGGAGTCGGTCAGCGCATAATCACGCACCAAAGAGCCATCGACCCTTGTGATCGACGATGCAAAATAGGGGCACGATTGAATGCCGATAGCCTTACCCGCCTCGGGCGTTTTGTTCACCAGATAGTCGTGCGCTTGGCTGTAATTTATTGCATCGAGAGCCAGCTCGGTGTGCAGTTCGCGCGCGCGGCCTTGACTGTCTAGCCGATTGAAATCATAGACCCGATAAGTAACATCGGAGGTTTGTTGAATTTCGGCCACCAAGAGCCCCGCTCCAATGGCATGGATTGTCCCGGCCGGTATGAAATATGTATCGCCGCGTTGCACCTGATATTTGTTGAGCAACTCTTCTACACGCCCGGCGTTCAAGTATTCGAGATATTTTTCACGCGTAACCGGTTGATTGAAACCCAAGTAGAGCGACGCTCCGGGTTCATGATCCAGCACATACCACATTTCGGTCTTCCCCCACGCGTTGTGGCGCACGGCCGACAGTTCGTCGCTCGGGTGGACTTGGATCGAGAGGTTATCATTGGCATCGATCAATTTGATAAGCAACGGAAATTCGATCCCAAAGCGTTCAAAAACGCCATCACCGACCAAATCGCCCATATAAATTTCGGTGAGTTCTTCCAGTGAATTGCCGCGCAGATTGCCATTGGCCACAATCGACACATCGCCTTCCAGGCCCGATAGTTCCCAACTTTCGCCAATCGGTTTATCGGCTGGCAGGTGTTTGCCAAAGCTTGTTTCCAGGCGTCGAGCTCCCCAGATACGTTCTTTGAAAAGGGGTTTGAATTTGAGTGGATAGAGCATGATTTTCGTTTTTTCTTGCTATAAAGATATAAATATTTACAAAGATAGACAAATTGGGCGAAATAAAATCGAAGAAACCTCTAAAAAATGAATTTTTCTATCTACAAAAATATCGTAACTTTGTGGACTATGAATGAGATCAATAAAGCACGTTTTATGTGCAGCAGCGAAAAATTCTCGCAATGTCCGCCGGCAGAGATCGATGGTCGTGCGGTTGCCGAATTGGCCTTTATCGGCCGATCGAATGTGGGCAAGAGTTCGCTTATCAACTGCCTCACCGCTCACGGTTCGCTGGCCAAGGTGTCGGGCACACCGGGCAAGACAAAACTCATCAATCACTTCATAATCGACGACAAGTGGTTGCTGGTGGATCTCCCCGGCTACGGCTACGCCAAGGCTAGCAAGTCGATGCGCGAAGCTTTTTCGGCCCTAATCACATCTTATATCCAAGGGCGCCAAGAGCTATACTGCCTCTTTGTGTTGGTCGATATTCGTTTAGAACCGCAAAAAATAGACCGCGAATTTATGGAGATGCTCGCCCGGAGCCAAGTGCCATTTGCGATCGTCTTCACCAAGGCCGACAAACTATCGGCCACACAGCGCCAGCGCTCGGTGGAGCTCTACAAAAAAGCGTTAGAAGAAGATTGGGAGGATTTCCCGCCATATTTCATCACCTCGGCCTCTTCGGCCTTGGGGCGTGAGGCCTTGATAGACTACATATCGACCTTGATAGATAATTTCCGGAGCGATGAAAATTGTAATAGATAGTGCAATACCATACATCACGGGGGTGATGGAGCCTTATTTCGACGAGGTAGTCTATGCCGGTGCTCAATCGATAGATCGAGCTCTGATTCACTCGGCATCGGCTTTGGTGGTGCGTACACGCACGCGATGCGATCGCGCTTTGCTCCACCAATCGCAGGTCGAAATAATAGCCACAGCCACCATCGGCACCGACCACATTGACGCGGATTACTGTGCACAAAACAGCATCGAGTGTTGCTCGTCGGCCGGGTGCAACGCTCGTGCGGTGGCTCAGTGGGTGGGGGCGGTGCTTGCACGGTTGAATGTCGGCGGCACGCTCGGTATTATTGGTGTGGGGCATGTGGGGCAAGAGGTCGAGGCGATGGCCGCGGCGCGTGGTTTTAATATTTTGCGTTGCGATCCGCCTCGTGCCCGGCGCGAGGGGTCGGCCGCCTTTGTCAATCTGGAAGAGTTGCTCAAAAAGTCCGACGCCATTACTCTTCACGTGCCTTTGCTGGCCTCGACGGCGAATATGGTGGATAGCAATTTTCTGCACACTCTTCGCCCCGGCGCCGTGCTGCTCAACTCTTCGCGAGGCGAGGTGGTCGACGAAAGTGCATTGATGGCCTTCGATGGTCGTTTTGCGCTCGATGTGTGGCGCAATGAACCGCATATCGATCAAGCGTTGCTCGCTCGGGCGGCCATCGCCACACCACATGTGGCTGGCTATTCGGCGCGAGGCAAGGCGCGTGCCACCCAACTGTGTGTCGAGGCTGTGGGGCGTCATTTTGGCATCAATCCGCTCCAAGAGTGGCGCCCGACGGGCAATTTTCCTCTCGAAGAGCCTGAGCAATATGATGTTATGATAGATGATTTGGCCTTACGCTCGGCGGTGGCCGATTTTGAAGCTTTGCGCCGCATTAGATAAGATTTTTTTTAATATTCAGAGTCACCGTTTATTACTATGAGTAAACAATGTATATAGCAATCGCAGGAAACATAGGTAGCGGCAAAAGTCTACTAGCCGAGCTGCTCGCCCGGCATTTGGGGTGGACTCTGTCGACCGATGTGTCAGAAAATCCGTATATCGATGATTTTTATGAAGATATGCGTGGTTGGTCTTTTCAACTGCAAATTTACTTTTTGGGCATGCGCCTCAAGATGCTAGACCAAGCGCTACTGGGCTCCCAAAACGTGATCGTCGATCGCACAATATACGAAGATGCCGAGGTCTTTGCACGCAATCTGAGCAATCAATCGTTGCTCTATTCGCGTGATTGGAATAGTTTCTATGAGCTATACAACGTGATAATCGAGAAATTTCCAAAGCCCGATCTCTTGATCTATATTCGTGCTTCGGCAAAAACTTTGGCCAAAAACATCAAAAAACGTGGGCGCACCTACGAGGCGGGGATCGATATAAAATATCTCAAAAACCTAAACGAATTATACGAAGATTGGACGTTTAGTTACAGTGGCAACCTACTCACGGTGGATATTGACGAGCAAAATTTCATCTCCTCGCTTCCCGCACGCCAAGAGGTGGTCGGCCAAATCCTTAAAATCATAGCCGAGAAATGAGTGATGCTCTATCGAAAAATAGCGTCGCCTTGCCTGCCGATTTTGTGGCCACACAGTCGGCCGATCTATGCCGGGCGCTCGACGAGACTCAGCGCGCGGTTTCTATCCGCCTAAACCCCTACAAGCCTTTCGAGCACTCTTTGACCGATCGTGTGGCGTGGGCCGAAGATGGTTTTTATTTGCCTTCGCGTCCTGTTTTCACGCTCGATCCGATTTTCGCCGCCGGGGGTTATTATGTTCAGGAGGCCAGTTCGATGGCCGTTGGTTGGATCATCGAGCGTTTGGAACTGCCAGACGATCCTGTGGTGCTCGATTTGTGCGCGGCTCCGGGCGGCAAATCGACTCACCTGAGTTCTATCATTGGGCGCGATGGGGTGTTGGTGGCCAACGAAACGATACGTTCGCGAGCCGGCGTTTTGTGTCAAAACATACAGAAATGGGGTGCGGGCAACACGATTGTCACTTCGGCCGACGCGGCGGCTTTTGCTCGTTTGGGTGCATTGTTCGATTTGGTGGTGGTCGATGCGCCATGTTCGGGCGAGGGCATGTTTGGCAAAGATATGGCAGCGCGTGGGGAGTGGAGCTTGGACAATGTAGCCAAGTGTGCTGCTCGTCAGCGTCGTGTGGTGGGCGATGTGTGGGATTCGCTCAAAGAGGGGGGGTATTTGATTTATAGCACTTGCACTTTCAACAGTCACGAGAACCAAGAGAACGTAGCGTGGATTGCGCGCGAGCTTGGGGCGGAGATCATTTCGTTGGGTGACATGCCGGGTGGCGGTGTGTCGAATCGAGTGGCTGGTTATAATTTCTATCCGAATTTGGTGCGTGGCGAGGGTTTTTATGTAGCTGTGTTGCGCAAGACTTCGATGGCGTGTTGCAGGCAATTGAAGTTGCCTCGTGCGGCTTTTCCGTTGAGCGATCTATACACCGAGCGTCCGTTGCATCTAATCGATCAGGGCGGTCAGATTTACGGTTACACGTCGGCGCTTTATATGATGGTCGAGGCCTTGCGTGCTTCGCGTATTTTCATGCTCACTTCGGGTGTTGAGTTGGGTGAGCAGATACATGGTCGGTTAAAGCCATCTTTTGGTGCGGCTCTTTATTTCGATTTGCGCAGGGATCTTTTCCCGGTCACGGTTTTGAGTAGGGAACAGTCTTTGTTGTATTTGCGTCGTTCGTCGCTTGATGCTAGTTTATTTAGTGATTCTTTGAGTTTGGTAAGTTATTCATCATTGGGGTTAGGTTTTGCCAAGCGCATTGGCATGCGTGTTAATAATATGTATCCTATTGCTTGGCGCATTGCCACTTTATGACCTAGTTTGTGGTTCAGTTATTTATTTTATTTTTACAATTTAGGGTAGCTAATAATTTTCAGAGCTGGTTAAGAAAAGCGAATTTTTCAAGAGCAGTTAAGAAAAACGAATTTCTTGCGAGCCGGTTCAGAAAAACGAAGTTTTTCACAAAAAGTTTTGGGTGACTTTTTCAAAAGTCACGATTCGGCACGGCGCCTGCACGGCGATTTGTCGCTTTGGCCGACGGCGTGCTGTTTTTGTTATCCGGCACTGAGCGGTTGCGCGGCGAGCGGTTTGCCTAAGCTGCACAGCTAGGGTCTTCCGCGGTTGCCCACATTTCAATGCCTAAAGGTAATCGTCAGCGAGGGTTTGGGGCACGCCTGC
>JAVWYC010000020.1:0-15530 GCA_036661755.1 Mucinivorans sp.
AATGATTTCGTTTCTTTCTTAACTGCTCTTGACAACTTCGCTTTTCTGAACCGGCACTTGTGAATTTTTACTTTATCATTCTTTGATCTATCAAACACAATAACAAAAAAACACTCCGCATCACTAAACAAAAAAATAAGGAACGAAATTTTCGTCCCCTATTCATTATTTTCATTTCGCCAAAACTCGATATTTTATACACAAAAGCATAAACTATCACTAGACGAAAAAATATACTACACCAAATTAGTCGTTGAGCGAAAAACGCTTGTATGCCACAACCGTAGCATCAGCAACAACCGAATGAATGTACTCAGCCACCGACTTCTTGTTGTCTTTAACCATCGCTTGGTTCAATAGTGTATTCTCATTCAAGAATTTTTTCACCTTACCCGAAGCAATCATCTCATACAATTTTTCGGGTTTCCCCTCCATCTTAGCTTGCTCCATCCCGATTTTGTGCTCTTTCTCTATGATCTCCTTGTCGCAATCAGCCTCCGAAATCGACACTGGCGCCATGGCCGCAGCCTGCATAGCAACGTCCTTACCCAAATCCATCGACACTTCTTTGTTGAAACCAATCAATGCACCAAGCTTGTTGTTGGTGTGGATATAAGTGACACACATAGGAGCTTCGATTTTGCCATAAAATGCGATTTCGATCTTTTCGCCGGTTTTGCCCGACAACTGAGTAGCCTCGTCACCAACCAAAGCCACCAACGCAGCTTGATCGGCTATGTCGGCCTTGATAGCCTTGTCCAAGAATTTTTCGGCGGCAGCGTGAAATTCGTCACCTTTGGACACGAAATCTGTTTCGCAAGCCAAACAAAGCATATAGCCCTTAGTGCCAATGATTCGAGATATAACAACCCCTTCTGAGGCCGAACGATCGGCACGTTTAGAAGCGATAAGTTTGCCTTTTTCGCGGATAATTTCTTGAGCACGCTCGAAGTTACCTTCGGCTTCGGTGAGTGCATTTTTGCAATCCATCATGCCTGCACCGGTCATCTTACGTAGCGTTGCTACGTCTGCCATTTTTATTTCCATTATTTGAGTAACGTATAAAGTCTATAAATTATTTTTCAACCACTTCTTCGATTGCCTCTTTAACTGCCGAAACTGCCTCTTCGACTTTTTCTTCAATGGCAACTACATCTTTTTCGACAATGCTTTTCAATTCGGCAGCCTCGGCTTGCACACGTTCGGCAACACCTTTGCGCGAGCGAGTACGTTTGATTGGCGACTCCGAAGAGGCCTCACCCGAAGCATTTGTTGTGTCTTCGTTAGCTTTTTCGAGTTTACGTTCGGCCAAACCTTCGGCCATTGCGGCAGCAACTACTGTCAAAATCGCATCAATCGAGCTAGAAGCATCGTCATTGGCTGGGATCACATAATCAATAGCCGTAGGGTCGCAACACGTGTCTACCATAGCAAAAACCGGGATTCCAAGTCGTTTTGCTTCTTTGACTGCGTTGCGTTCTTTTTGGATATCGATCACGAACAAGGCGGCTGGCAGACGAGTCAAATCTGAAATCGAGCCCAAGTTCTTTTCGAGTTTAGCACGTTGACGAGAAACTTGCAATTTCTCACGTTTATTGAAGTGATCGAATGTGCCATCAGAGGTCATTTTGTCGATCGTGGTCATTTTTTTGACAGCCTTACGAATGGTAGGGAAGTTGGTCAACATACCGCCAGCCCAACGCTCAGTGATGAAAGGCATGGCAACCGATGATGCTTTTTCGGCAACAACCTCTTTTGCTTGTTTTTTGGTGGCAACGAAAAGCACCTTACGACCCGAACGAGCGATTTGCTTCAACGCCTCGGCAGCCGAGTCAAGCATAATTGCTGTTTTGTGAAGGTCGATAATGTGAATACCGTTTTTCTCCATAAAAATGTATGGTGCCATTTTAGGGCTCCATTTGCGTTTGAGGTGACCGAAGTGTACACCAGCTTCCAACAATGTATTAAATTCTGTATTAGCCATTTTTTTGTTTTTTTTTATTTTTTAACTCTTTGTAATTCAATCGTTAGGTAGTGATTTTGCTGATCGGGAGGTAGCTCAAAAAAAGCCTCTCTTTGGATCGTTTGATCAAGAACCAGTCCCAACGATTATTATATCGCGCTCCGGGCAACTCCACCGGTAGCATTTCTCGCCCCAAAAAAGAGGATAAAAAATGATCCGTGAAATTTGAGAACCACAGTGCGTGCTTTGTGCGTTGGATTAACGTTTCGAGAATTGGAAACGACGACGTGCACCCGGTTGCCCCGGTTTTTTACGCTCAACAACGCGAGCGTCACGTGTCAAGAAGCCGCTTTTCTTCAATTCGCCACGCAGTTCTGCGTTTTCTTGGATCAAACAACGAGAGATCCCAAGGCGAGCTGCTTCGGCTTGGCCTGTGATGCCACCACCGTTCAAGGTGATTTTCACGTCATATTGACCTTCGACGGCCGAAACGCTTAGCGGTTGTTTCACCACAAATTGGAGCAATTCCAATGGGAAATATTCGGCCAACGGGCGACCGTTAATTACAATCGAACCGCTACCTGCTTTCATGTAGACACGGGCTACGGCCGCTTTGCGACGACCTACGGCATTTACTATTTCTTGACTCATGTTTATAGAATATCGTTTAAGTTAATCACTGTAGGGTTCTGTGCTGCGTGAGGATGCTCGGCTGCTGCATAGATGTGAAGGTTCGAGGCGATAGCCTCGCCAAGACGCGATTTTGGGAGCATGCCTTTAATGGCGTGTTCCAAAACAAATTCCGGACGGTGCGCCAAATATTGACGCGGAGTAGAGAATCGTTGACCACCCGGAAAACCGGTGTGACGTGTATAAATTTTGTCGGTCATTTTCTTGCCTGTGAAACGAATTTTGTCGGCATTGATAATGATCACATTGTCTCCACAATCAACGTGAGGAGTAAAGTTTGGTTTGTTCTTACCGCGCAAAATTTTTGCAACTTGCGAACTAAGACGACCAACCACGGCATCAGTCGCATCGATGAGCACCCAATTCTTGGTGACTGTCGCTGCGTTTGCCGAAACTGTTTTGTAGCTTAGGGAATCCACTGTTTTTTATCTGTTTTTGTTAATACTATATATATTTGCAGGGGGCAAAGGTATGAATTAATTTTGAATTTTTGACTATTGATTAATAATTTATTTTAGAAGTTGTATTGAATTTATCATTCCGGTTCTTTGTGTCACGATTTTCGTCCTATAAATCATCATTCGGCTCACCGGAAATCAGATTTGCAGAACAAAAATCGGGGCAAAAAAATAGATCTCAAACGAGGTAGAGAATAAATTCAAACACTTCGCCGCTTTTATTTGGCAACTTCCGTTTTATAGGAGCGAGTAACGATATACACGCCGATAAAAACCAACAAGGCCGCTGCTATTTTGACAAAATCGAGGCGATCCTGCCCCCTGATGATGGCAAAAATCGAAGCAATCACCGGTTGTGAATAGCTATAAATACTGGCCGTGGTGGGCGAAAGCTTTTTGAGCGAAGCCGCCACACAAACATAGGCCAACCACGTAGCGCCAAGCACCACAAAGGCCAAAGCGCCCCATGAAGCCCAGCTGAACTCGGCAAAGGAAACTTCCGCCAAATCGCCCCACAAAATAGGGGTGAGCACCAATGCCGAAAGGCCGAAAATCCATGCCACAATAGTAAAAGGCGAGTACTTTTGCATCAAATCTTTCACCACAATCAGATAGCAAGCATAAGAAAAAGCGCTGGCAAAAACCAGTAAATTACCCGTCAAATTCCCCGAACCGAAGTTCGACAAACCGCCATACAAAATAACGGTCATTGCGCCCATCGCCCCAACAACGATGCCGATGAGTTTTTTGGGTGTGATCCGATCGCGACCCAAAATAGCCGACACCAGCAACACAATCATCGGCCCCGTGGTGGCGATAATCGAAGCATCAACGGGCGAAGTGTGCGACAGACCTTGCAAAAATATATATTGATTGCCCCCAATCCCGAAAAACGACGCCAAGGCCAGTGTCCAAAAATCACGCCGCTCAATCTTCTCGCGTATGATGAGCGCCAAGCCAAGCGCAAAAACAATGGCCGCCGACCCAATGCGAGCCAAACATAGCGCCTCGGCCGACATGGGCACGGGGATCAACGACTTGCTGTATGAATAGTTGAGTGCAAATAAAATATTAGCTGTTATAATGGCTGCATGCGCCTTGACTCGTCCTGTCATCTTGTGTTTTTAATTTTTTTTAGACAATTGATACTATATATTAAGCCGGGCACACGCCGGGCACACGAATATCGAAAGAGATTCATGTTGGCCGATCAAAGGCCGCCACGCAAAATTTTCACACTATAAACGACCGGATTATGATCTGAATTTTCAAAACCAAGATCAATGCAATTCACTTTGAGGAGTTCGATTTGCGGCCCGCAAACCATAAAATCAATCGTGGTACGCGTTGTTTGCGTTGAGTCATAAGGTTGATAGCCATAGCGTGCGGTAGCCTTTGTTGTGTCGTATGCGGTGTGCCAATTCTTGGGAAAAAAATCTTTTGAAATGGCAAGTGGCGAGAAATATTCATTGTCGATTTCGGCATTAGTTGCCTTATAGCCTGCCGGATTAGAGTTCCAATCACCGGCCACCACAAAATGTGGAGCCGAGGCATACATTGTTTTGAGAAATTCGAGCTCACCGGCACGCATACCGCCTGTGTCGTAGGCCGTGTTGTGGGTGTTAGACACATAAAGGGTCGCCGAATCAGAGAGGGGAACCTCCAAGGCCAACAAACAACGCTTCAAGTTGAACATACTCATCGGCCACGAAAATCCGCCCGGATAGGCATAGCGCGTGGCCCGACGCGGAGTGTGGCGGGTGAAGGTCACCAAGCCACCGCGCACTCCCCCTATTGGATTATAGAAAGGATAGGGCACAAAGGGTGACACATAGTTCAAAGCCACGTAGCCGCTGAAATCTCGCCCCAAGGCCATCAACAAAGTGTCGTATTCATTGATGTTGTAACTACGTTTGGAGTCCAGGTCGACCTCTTGGAGCAAGATAAAGTCGGCGTCGGCATTGGCGCGCAGAAAATCGGCAATGCGCCTCAAATTTTCGATCGTCCTGCCGCGCGAACACTGCACACTCTGCCCCCCGTCATAGAAATAATCCATATCGGCTCCAAGGCCTGCGTAGCCAATATTCCACGATACTATTTTAATAGTGTCGGCCGAAAGCACCTCGGCCGAACCGGTAAGGGGCAACTCTTCCACCTTGCTCGGCTGGTAGGCCATCGCCCAGATAACGCCCAAAAAAATCACCACCACAAGCATAATCCACATAAAAAGCCAACCAAAAGCTCGCAATATTGTTTTCATAATCCTTTTTATTTTTCAATTGTCATTTCGTCGAGCAGATAGCCGGCCTTGGCGTATTGATCGATGAGAAAAAGTGCATAACGAATGTCGAGCGAAATATTGCGACACATTGTTGCATCGTATTCGATGTCGCTCATCGTGCCTTGCCACACACGGTCGAAATTCACGCCCACCAACCTACCCCGGGCGTCCAAAACCGGCGAGCCGCTATTGCCTCCCGTGGTGTGCAGGGTGGCGATAAAGGCCACCGCTTGATCGAGGTTCAGCGGCGCCAATTCGCGCAAACGGCTCGGCACATTGTAGTCATAAATTTCGGGGCGATCTTTTTCGATAATGCCTCGCATGGTCGACACCGGTTTGAAGTACACCCCGTCGCAAGGTTCGTAACCAGTCACATGACCATATGAAATGCGGAGCGTCGAATTGGCATCGGGATAGAAATTACGCTCACTTTGCTGTGCGCGCAGCCCTTTTATATATAGTGTATAGAGGGAATCAAGTTTGGCGTTGAAAAAATCATAACGTGTGGCGATCTGTTTTTCGATCGTTTTGAATGCCGCCGCCAAGGCCACAGTCGGCTCACTTTGGGCCGTAAAGCCGACGGGCAGCCACTGCGCGCTCAGTTTTTTGGCAGCTTGGTCAAAAAGTTTTGCTGTGATTTCGCGATCGATCGGTTCGTGAAAATCTTTCTCGAAATCCGCTTTTTGTGCCTTGCGCTCTTTTGGGGTGAGCGACAAATAACGCAATTTTTCACTCGCCCAAATCGCCTCCTTGTATATATCCAGGGCATAGGTCGACTCCTCGATCGAGTCGTAAATCACCGCCAATTCACGCGTCAACCCTTCGTATGGTGTGCCAAGGGCCCACGTTTCAAAGGCTTTTTCTTCGTTTTGTTTCTTTTCCACGGTGCGTAGGCGATTGAGCCCTTGCATTTCGCCCTGCCATTTTTTCCAAGCATTGGACACGCCTGCATTTTTGGCCGCATATTTAATACGCACCGCAGCCGAAGTGTCGGCCGCACGATTCATCACATCCAAACGCATGGCGCGCAAGGCCACCTTTTCCGGATCGCCACGCTGAGCAATATAGCGCACGGCACTGCTGTGTAAAAATTGCTGCGTACGCGCCGGGAAACCATACACCATCACAAAATCACCCTCCTTGACCCCACTAGCATTGATGGTGAAATATTTTTCCGGGTGATAGGGCACATTTTCCGGTGAATAATCGGCTCCACGACCATTCTTATCGGCATAGATTCTGAAAATCGAGAAATCACCCGTATGACGTGGCCAAATCCAGTTGTCGGTGTCGCCACCAAACTTACCAATAGCCGACGGGGGAGCAAAGACCAAACGCACGTCGCTAAACACCTCATACACAAAGAGATAGTATTCACCCGCGTTGTACATTGGCTCCACCTGAGCCACAAAACGGCTCCCCTTGACCGCCCGAGCGGCAATATCCGCCGGCTTTTGACCCGCAGCCACCAAAGCCGTCACATCGCTCATCGAACGCAAAAAGCGCACATTGAGCCCCGGATTAGGCAACTCTTGGCTGCGAGTAGAGGCCGCAAAACCATTGGTCAACAAGTCGTTATCCACACTCGAATGAGCTTGAATTTGCCCATATCCACAGTGATGATTGGTGATCAAAAGTCCTTCGGGCGAAATCAAAGCACCCGAACAACCGCTACCAAAACGCACAATTGCATCATTGAGAGCAGGCTCGGTTGCGCTATACAAATCGCGCGGAGAAAGTTGCAAACCCGCGCTTCGCATCGAATCGATAATCGAGCGCCCAATGAGCGAGGGCAACCACATTCCTTGGTCGGCTGCGGCTCCAAGGGTGAAGATTGTGAAAATAAAGAGTGCCAAAAAACGTTTAATAACCATAATTTTGTTAAATTTGCAATCATAAATGTAAATAAACTGAGCAAAATCAAGCTAACTTTAACTTCCTATGCGCAGGTTTACGATTGACAAATGTACGAAAAAATTATAGAAAAAGCCCTTTCAGGTGCCATGATTTCGCCCGCCGAAGCCATCGAACTATGGCACGATGCGCCCTTGGCTGAGCTGGGCAAGGCAGCGCGAGAAATCAAAGTGCAACACTCCGGCAATACGGTTTTTTATAATCGTAATATTCACATCGAACCCACTAATATATGTGCCTTTCGATGCGCTTTTTGTTCCTATCGACGCGCCAAAGGCGAAGAAGGAGCGTGGTATTACACGCTCGAACAAGTGGCTCAAATACTAGAAACACACGCCGCAAAACCCATCACCGAGGTGCATATTGTGGGCGGAGTTCACCCCGATCATGACTTTCAATACTATATAGACCTTATTTCATTGATTCACAAACGATTGCCCAATGTGGCGATCAAAGCCTTTACGGCCGTCGAGCTAGACTATATAATAAAAAAAGAGGGTATTTCGCTGCACGAAGGCTTACATCGCCTCAAACAGGCCGGCATGAGCGCCATTCCGGGCGGAGGAGCCGAAATTTTTGTAGATCATATTCGTCGACGCATTTGTCCCGAAAAATGTTCGGCTTCCGATTGGCTGAACCTCCATCGCACGGCTCACGAACTAGGCATAACTTCCAACGCAACAATACTTTACGGCCATATCGAAACAATCGACGATCGCATCGATCACCTTTTGCGCCTGCGTAACTTGCAGGCAGAAACAGGCGGTTTTTCGGCCTTTATTCCGCTCAAATTCCGCACAGCACACAACTTGCTGGGCGAAAACATGAACGAAACAACACTCGTAGAAGACATGAGAATGATGGCCCTAACGCGCATTATGCTCAACAATTTCGCCCACATAAAAGCCTACTGGCCAATGCTTGGGCTCGAAGCGACACAGATGGCGCTCAGTTTTGGAGCCGACGACATCGACGGCACAATAGACGACACAACAAGAATATATTCGATGGCAGGAGCCGAAATACAAAAACCACAACTCACTGTCGCTCAATGCAAAGAACTTATCGCCCAGTCTGGCTTTACGCCCGTGGAACGCGATACATATTATAATTCAGTTTCAAATTCTTAATTTTTTGAACGCCGCATAATGGACTATTTCAGAAGAATAATTCACCGCATCAATTCCCACTTTTTGCTACGCAATATTGTATTCGCAATTTGCGGCACTATTGTGTTTTTGTTCATAACGAGTATCTTGCTCAATATTTTTACTCGTCATGGGCAACAATATATTGTACCCGACATGATTGGTCTGGCAGTCGATCAAACAGACGAATTAACATCTCAGGCCGATCTTGAAATCGTGGTTATCGATTCGCTCTTTGTCCCCGGCGAAAAAGCCGGCGCCATTCTAGACCAAGATCCCAAACCCACAGCACGCGTTAAATCGGGGCGCAAAGTCTTTGTGGTGGTCAACGCCATTAGCCCCAAAATGGACGTAATACCCTATGTGACAGGATTTTCGCTACGCCAAGCTAAAAACACGATCGAAGGCAAAGGCTTCCAAATCGAACGCTTGGTCTATCAGCCGGATATGGCCAACAACAACGTAATTGGCGAACGATATAACAATCGAGAAATATCACAAGGCAGCGCCGTAAAAGCCCCTCTGGGCTCAGGAATCGTACTCACTGTTGGCCGTAGCGCATCGGCTCCACTGCTGAGTGTGCCAAAAATCATAGGGCTCACTCTTCGCGAAGCCAAAAGCCGCCTATGGGAAGTGGGGCTCAATGTTGGCGAAATTCGCTTCGATCCAGAAATCACACCTCGAAACGAAGATCAAGCACGCGTCTACAAACAAACACCCGGGCAACAAACTCGAATTGACTATGGCGCAAAAATCAGTATTTCGCTCACACTAAACACCTCGAAAGTGCACGATAATAGCAAAAAATCGGACACTCAGGCTCGTAACAATCCCCAGGGAAACGACCAAGAACTCACACCAGCCGAGCTGGAATCACTACTTGCCGAATGACAAATAACCAACTTTCAATCAATCAAATAACCACAAATAAAGCAGAGACAGAAGAGGATCAAGACGAACTTTTTGAACACTTTTCCACCACAGTCGATCGCGGCCAAGGGTTGCTGCGTATCGATAAATACCTCTACACAAAACTCGAAAACACATCACGCGCAAGGATTCAAACCGCCGCCGACAATGGATATGTATTGGTTAATTCGGTGGCCGTAAAATCGTCATATCGTGTCAAACCGCTCGATAAAGTGCAAATTATGATGCCCTACGAGCCGCGCGATGTGGAGATTACACCCGAAAATATCCCACTCGATATTCTCTTTGAAGACGCTGATATATTGGTTGTTAACAAACCCTCGGGGCTCGTGGTACACCCCGGGCACGGCAATTATTCGGGCACGCTAGTCAACGCACTAGCCTACCACCTGCAAGGCACGCCCATCTTTGAAGACCGCGGCGACCTACGTGCAGGACTTGTACATCGGATCGATAAAAACACGTCGGGAGTGTTGGTGGTGGCCAAGAACACGCTAGCACACAGCAACTTAGCTGCTCAATTTTTTAACCACACAATTCAGCGCACCTACCACGCCTTGGTGTGGGGCGATTTTGCCGACAACGAAGGTACGATCGAGGGAAACATTGGCCGTTCGCCTAAAAATCGCCTGCAAATGGCGATCCTAGAACCCGATAATCCCAACGGGAAACACGCCGTGACACACTATAAAGTGCTGGAACGATTGGGCTACGTGACCCTTGTGGAGTGCAAATTAGAGACAGGTCGCACACACCAAATACGCGTGCATATGAAGCACATCGGGCACCCTCTGTTCAACGACGAACGCTATGGCGGCGATTGCATTGTTCGTGGCACAACATTCACCAAATACAAACAATACGTGGCCAACTGCTTTGAGATCATGCCGCGCCACGGATTGCACGCTCTTTCGCTTGGTTTTATTCACCCCACGAGTGGCGAATTTATGCAATTTTGCACTCAATATCCTGCCGATTTTGCGGCCTGCCTCGACAAATGGCGCGCTTATGGAGCCGGCACAACAGAATAAATTTATCGTGGTACGTAATTTGCAAGACACAGTGTAAGATATTATCATACACCGAAATAAGTTACGTTTAATTCAAATTGCAGTCACAATGAACCCCCTTATTTTAATTGTGAACGACAAGCCCGAAATAACAGCGATTATATCAATGTTTTTGCGTTCTCACTATCGCACACAAGTGTGCACCACGGGACAGGAAGCTGTGCTATGGCTCGAAACGAACCAAGAGCTACCCTCTCTTATTCTTGTCGAAATCAACATGGCTGATACCGATATTTATCAACTTATCCGCGAGTTGAAAAACGATAGTCGACGAGAACATATCCCCATCATTGCACTCTTTGACACTGAGGATTTGATCGTTCAACAAAACTTAATCGACATGGGAATTAAAGAATTTGTCCTAAGGCCTTTCAATCCCGAAGAGCTGAAAATACGAATAGGAAAGATTCTATTCGGAATTAATTAAAATATAATATTGTACACAAAAAAGTCTTAGCGGCAAGTTTTCTTGCCGCTTTTTTATGCCGCATATCGAAGGCAAAAAATCAACAAATAATTATCAAAAAAATCGTCAACCTCATATCTTTTATATGTAATTTATTTTTCTACTTAAAGTATTACTTTATGTAGAAATTCTGAGCAAAACGCACATTTCATTAAAATAGCACCAAAAAAGTAAAAAATATTACACATCAACCAAAGATCAATATAAATAGATATAAATATCTGACTAAAAGGATACATTCCACCGCAAACTACATTACAACACGCCGACGCACAGAACAAGGCCGCTAACTTCATGTAATTTAAGTAATTAATTATAAACAAGACAATTACAAGCAAAATATCATTCACAAACACTAAATCAGACTAAAAACAGAACAAAAAATAAAAACGACTAACAACGCTATATTTTATGATACATAATATTGATTTTAATTACATATTGTGTACAATAGAATTTTTTAGCTCCACAACACATAAAGTAATACTTTATGTTAGTTTTGTAGTTTTTATGAACCTAAGTTCCAAGCTCCGCCTACACCAAATCAACCACAGCGCAAAGTACGAAATTTAGCCGCAGTACAATATTATCACACAATAACAATCGAGCCACAACAAGAGTAAAAACAAATTAGCAGAGCACAAAAAAGCCAACAGAGAGGCTGCTCGAAATTGAATTTCCCAAGGCAGATTCCTCGCCGTGAATCGAAGTTTACTTCGCGTAAAAAAAAAGGTTTTAATACTCGAAAACGGACACAGAAAAACAACTTACAAAAGCCCCCTAAAATATTTTCAAAAAATCATGGAAAGCACGTACTGACAAATAGATATGACAAAATTTTTCGCGTTATTTGATCTACAATAAAAACAAACTCATTAATACACACACAACGATAGTAAAGCTAAGTTAACCAATAAGTTACCAACAAATAAAATGACAATGACAATTAACTGCCCCATATTATCTTGCATCATCGATCCAAGACATCGACCATAAATTATTTGCAACAAGCGCATAATGTGAGATTTACACAATGTACTTTATTGAAAAATACGCTAATTTATTTTGTAAAAACGAAAAAACTAACTACCTTTGGGGCATAATAGATAGTGACAATAAAGAAATATTTGTTTCCAAAAGAAAAACTTCGATTTAATTATGGCTTTAATCATGCTGCTTTTGAACGAATATTATTAACAACATTTGGCTGCAAATACCTGATTGCTAGTCAAGTAAAATAACAATAACGATGAAACGCCAGTCATCAAAACACATTAATAACCTTGCAGCCAAAATCATTTTGACAGTTGTTTGTTTGTGTGTTTGTGCGTGTGCTAAAACCAAGGTCGAGCCGCCTAGCATCTCTTCAAGTACCTTCTCGATCGAATGGCCAACCGGCAAGGCCGACCCGGCACAGGGAAAAACAGGTTCCATATACTTATATCCGGCAACCGGTGGTGCGCCGATTATATTAACCGGCGTTAGCAATAAAAGTGCGTCTATTGAATTGTCGGCTGGCGATTACAATGTAATAGTATACAACGAAAACATAAGTCGTATAAAATTGCGTAACAGCGACTCTTATAACGACTTTGAAGCCTACTTGCCGCCCATTGCGCCTAAATCCGCCAAAGGCCCCGCCTTTATCGATCAAGCCGATTATTTATATTTATTAACAGGCAACACACGTCAAATCAAAGTGATTGGCGGGGAGGTACACAACTACGCCCTACGCCCACAAGCGGCAACCCAAACAATTCGATTCTCGGTGAGAATTAGCACTACCATCGCCTTTAGCGACATCAAAGCAACGCTGAGCGGCGTGTCGAGTCACCTGAACCTTCGATCAGCCAAAGCTGTGCCAGTTGACATTAGTTTTATAGCGGTTCCATTCACCCTAAACACCTACACCAAAGGAGGACTTAATGCCGTTGGACAAATCGAAACTTTTGGCGTCAACCCCGAAGGGTTGCCGGAAAAACAAAATATTCTAACATTGGATCTCACGCCTCTCACACCAAGCTCAACAATCGTGACGCACTATGAAGAAGATTTAAGTGCCAAATTAAATGAGTTCAGCAATGTTAATTTGAACGTAGATGTCGAAATAATCGACCCTGTTAATCCCGAATCCAAAGAACTCGTAATATCAATTACAGTCAAAGAATGGGAACAAGAAGATGGAGGCAACATAGAAATAAATCCGGCAAACACACAAAAACAATCGACGAATTAGAAAAACTCAAAAAATCACCTAATATAAAATAGTGACTTTTTGATAATAACAAAATACGATGATCAAAATGAGGAAATATACGAGCTTGATAGCGTTGGCGGTGGTGGTGATGACATTGGGATGCAAAAAATCTATTGTTGCCCCTATCGTCAAACCCGAAGCTGTGCGTTTCTCGCTTGTTACGGCAGCACCCTCTGTCGTGAAAAATTCCAGCGATCAAAAATCCATTAGTCGGGCGGTAACACCTCACGACGAATTTATGGATCACTGTATGATTGGGATTTTTGCAACCAAGGCGGCTATAAGTGACCTAAGCGAGATCACAAACAGCAACGTGGGATACTCAAATGCAGCGGGCAGCTCGGTGTGGAGTGTGGTGATAAGTGGCGAACCGATCACCTACCTACCAGACGAT
Organism: Mucinivorans sp.; assembly: GCA_036661755.1. Taxonomy (GTDB): domain Bacteria; phylum Bacteroidota; class Bacteroidia; order Bacteroidales; family Rikenellaceae; genus Mucinivorans. Next base: position 13,572 of record JAVWYC010000020.1, read on the forward strand.
GCTCCGATGAATTTTTATGCCTACCACCCCTACACCGGGCAAAAAGGCACAAGCGTTACAATCGACAAGACAACACTCAAATACACTCTGCCTGTCGATCAATCGAGCGACAAACAACTCAAAGACGCAGATTTAATGTGGGGAAATTCGCTCAATAAAAAACAAAGCGACGGGACAGTTAATCTGGAATTTAGCCACAAACTGTCTAAATTGACATTGAAAATCAAAAAAGGAACCGACTGGAATAATGAAGCCGTTTTAATATCGAAAATTGCAATTTCAGGCAGCAACATACTTAGCTTTGCTAATTTGGACTTGGCCAGTGGCTCACTGACACCTCAGGCCAATGCCGACCAAAGCACAAATACAGTGACGGCGAATTTAGGCGATCCACAACGGTTGGATCAAAATAATGACGTGGTTTGTGAATTTATTTTAATTCCATCGAGCGCTTATGGAACTCAAATTGATTTTACCGTCGGCGACGGATCAAAAACATTCAAAGGCACAATTAATTCGGCGCTAACATTCAAAAGTGGCACCCAACTAAACTTGGGGGTAACGATAAACAAAACAAAACCTATCGACCTATATATCGACCCAACTATTGTCCCTTGGAACTTTGTTAGTCAAATTGATATAGAAGGAATTTAAGCACGGCGCCTTGAATCACCCGCTTGATAGAAATAATAAAATAACAAAAAAAACAGAAATCGATATATACCTTTACATATAAGGAGGCTTCTGAAAATTGAATTTTTTAAGGCGAACTTTTGTTCCACGGCCCCTAGGGCTTACCATAAAGTAAGTGAGGCTGTTAAGACCCGAAGTTGAGCAAGAAAAAACGATTTTCAGAAGTTGCCATAAGTAAATAAAAGAGAATTTAGATATTATGAACAAGCTATTACCAATTATTTTATGTGTGGGACTTATTGCAAGTTGTCAAAAAAAGGTAACCACACCTGAAAATAAAACTGAGCAAGAGATTCAACTTTTTGCTTCTAGTATGCCTGTTGCCATCGGTAGCAAAGCCAGCAACATTATGCCAGATGCTTTTGGCGTTGGTAGTGCCATTGGTTTGTATACTCAAAGAAAAGCGGACTCAGATTTAGGCAGCACTACTTTGATGACCAACAACAAAGCCAATAGCCGGTATAACTTTGCGACCCCGCTGTGGAGTGTCGAGTCTCGCGACGACAAATTAGTATATCACATTACCGACCCTATCTATATTTTCGGTTACCACCCTCACTCTGACATCGTGGGCGGCTCGGTCAAAATGCCAGATGCAGCGGCTCCACATATGCTGGACTTTTCGCTCGCCACCGATCAATCGACCAGCGAAAGTCTACGCCTGTCTGACTTTATGTGGTGTCGTGCCAGCAACAACGATTTGGGTTATGTGCGCCAAAGCGAGCCTGTGTCGTTGCTCTTTGGGCATCAACTCTGCAAAGTATCGATCAGCATTCGCCTTTACGATTCACGCCCGCTGGGTGGTGTACGTGAGTCAGCTTCGGTTGAAAGTATAAAATTCTCGGGTGCAGAAATCTACTCTACCAGCACTTTCAATGTGCTCAACGGAACGCTCGCACCATCGAATAGTCACGCATCTGTGTCATGGACCCCGGCTTCAACGCCGCTAACTATTCCTGTGGGCTCAATTACCGATCCGGCAACTTTTGTGTCGGACTTCATTTTGATTCCATTTGTGGCCACAGCAAGCAGCAACAAAATAGAATATGTATTGAAATTTGCTGACAGTGCAACACCAATAACATTCTACTCAACGATTCCTGTCTACGATGGCACTACGCTCAGCCCCACACCAGCCGACGGGAACAAGATGCGTTTTGGACGTAACGACTATAACAAGATAACAGTTAGCATTGATGTGTCGAGTAGCTTTGTCTCTATTGATGCTTCGATTATTCCTTGGGGAGACGGAGCAAGTACCGACCT